>DASVAI010000375.1:0-3516 GCA_036376445.1 Acidobacteriaceae bacterium | reverse complement strand
ATGACTGCGGCCACCGTATGCGTTGCAGCCTCCGGCAGCATCGCGCTGCAGCACGGCCCCGCAGAAGGCCGTCGGGCGCTCACGCTCCTGCCGGACTATCACCTCTGTGTTGTGGAAGCATCGCAGATTGTCGAGACTCTCCCCGAAGCCTTTTCGCGCCTCGACTCCGCGCGCCCCGTTACCTTCATATCTGGCCCATCCGCCACCGCGGACATCGAAATGACGCGCATCAAGGGCGTGCACGGCCCCCGCTTTCTCGATGTCCTGCTCATTGAGAATTAGTGTTCTAGAGCGGTTGAGTCACCACGATGGAATGGCCTGGTGTTGCGCGGGCTTTCCTTAGAGTCTGTATCCGCCTCCGCCCAGTTGCCGCTGCGCCACTATGCGGCTCAGCGCAATCGTGTCCTCCGGCGTATGCTTCAGCAGCCGGCGCAGAATCGCCAGTTGCGTCCGAAGCATGTCGCCTTCGGCCACCGCTGCCAGCACGCGTCGTGCCGCTCGCTCCATAACGGCAAGCGCATCCGCCGCAAACAGCTTCACCATCGCGCGCGCCGTCTTCGCCTGCGGCTGAGTACCCAGCTTTCTCGCGCGCAGCAACGCGGATTCCAGCGCGAACACTTGCATCGTCATATCGGCTAGGTCCCCCATGATCTCCTGCTGCTCCTGCAGCGCCTGCATATACTTCTGCGTGGCCGCGCCGGAACAGAACAGCGCCACTTTCTTCAGGTTTGCGAGCAGTGCCGCCTCTGGCGCCAGCGGGTCATCGCTCTCGCCATCGCCATCAAAGGATGGCGGTTCCATCACCTCTGCCATCAGCTTCCTGATCGCGCCCAGCAGCGGTAATTGTCCGCTGGCCGCGCGCTTCATCAGCCAGCCCGTTATGATCAGCCGGTTGATTTCATTGGTGCCTTCGAAGATGCGGTTGATGCGCGAATCCCGATACGCCCGCTCCGCCGGATATTCCTCCACGTAACCATAACCGCCATAAATCTGCACCGTGTGGTCGACGACCATATCCAGCATCTCCGATCCCCACACCTTCAGGATCGAGCACTCCACCGCATACTCTTCAATCTTCTTCTGAATCTCTCGCGCGTCGTGTGCCTTCTCGCCTTCGAGCGAGGAAAGTGCCGCATCGATCATCCCGATGGCGCGATACGCCATGCTCTCGCCGACAAAAATGCCCGTCGCGCTCTCCGCCAGCTTCTGCTGGACCAGCCCGAACTCCCCGATCGTCTTGCCGAACGCTTTGCGCTCCTTCGCATAACGCACCGCATTCGCGAGCGAGTTCTTCGCGCCGCCAATCGCACTCGCGCCCAGCTTGAAGCGGCCGATATTCAGAATGTTGAACGCGATGTGGTGTCCCTTCCCAACCTCTCCCAGAACATTGGCTACCGGCACCTTGCAGTCGCTCAGGATGAGCGGGCAAGTCGAGGAGCCGCGAATCCCCAGCTTGTGCTCCTCCGCGCCCACGGAAAATCCCGGCGTATTGCGCTCAATCAGAAACGCCGTGAACTTCTCCCCATCCACCTTCGCAAACACGGTGTAGACATCCGCAAAGCCTGCGTTCGTGATCCACATCTTCTCGCCGTTCAGAACGTAGTGCTGTCCATCAGGCGAGAGCACGGCACGCGTCCGCAGGTTCATCGCATCCGACCCCGAGGACGCTTCCGACAGCGCATACGCGCCGACCCACTCGCCGGTCACCAGCTTGGGCAGATACTTCTGCTTCTGCTCCGCCGTGCCGTACCAGATGATCGGCAGCATCCCAATCCCCACATGCGCGCTGAAGGTGGTGGCAAAGCTCCCCAGCACGGAAAGCCTCTCGCCCACGATTGCCGATGTCACCTTGTCCATCGCCAGCCCGCCGTATTCCTCCGGCGTGTCCGTCGCCATCAGTCCAAGCTCCCCGGCCTTCTTCAGCAGTCCGCGCGTCACCGCGTAGTCCTTTGCCTCAATCGCATCTGCTGCCGGCAGAATCTCCTTCTGCGCAAAGTTGCCTGCCGTCTCCGCGATCTGCCGGTGTTCGTCGCTAAAGTCCTCCGGAGTAAAAACCTCTTCAGGCCTGCGCTCCTCCAGCAGAAAACTGCCACCTGCCGCTGCCTTGACTGCTGCCTTCGGTTTCGTCGCCGGCGTTGCCATCATGTCGCTCCCGTCGTTACAAAATCAATTCAGGTTCTCAAAAATCCCCGCTGCACCCATGCCGCCACCAACGCACATCGTCACCAGCCCATACCGCACCTTGCGACGCGCCATCTCGTGCAGCAGCGTGGCCGTCAGCTTCGCGCCCGTGCATCCCAGCGGATGTCCCAGGGCAATTGCCCCGCCATTCACATTTACTTTTTCCGGATCGATGCCAAGCTGCCGGATCACGGCCAGCGCTTGTGCGGCAAAGGCCTCGTTCAACTCCACCAGCCCGATCTCTTCAAGCTTCAGCCCCGCAATCTTCAGCGCCTTCGGCACCGCATGCACCGGCCCGATGCCCATAATCTCCGGCGAGCATCCCGCCGTCGCAAAGGCAACAAAGCGCGCCATCGGCTTCAGCCCAAGCGCCGCCGCTCGCTCCGCGCTCATCACAATTGCCGCTGCCGCGCCGTCCGATGTCTGCGATGAATTGCCCGCCGTCACCGTGCCCTTCGCATGGAACGCCGGCTTCAGTTTCGCCAGCGCCTCCGCCGATGTGTCCGCGCGCGGCCCTTCGTCAATCTGAAAACTCCGCTTCTCCTCTTTCGGCTTGGCAGATCCGTTTTTCGGCGTGCGTTCCGTCCACTCCACCGGCACAACTTCCTCCGCGAATCGCCCTTGCGCAATCGCCGCCAGCGCCTTCTTGTGGCTCGCCAGCGCAAATGCGTCGGCATCCTCGCGCGATACTCCATACCGCTCCGCCACCCGCTCCGCCGTCAGGCCCATCGAGAGATACGCCGCCGGCAGGTTGTCCACCAGCCACGGATTCGCGCTGATCTTGTGGCCGCCCATCGGAATCATGCTCATCGACTCCGTGCCGCCCGCCACAACAGCAGATGCACCACCGCCGCGGATACGTTCTGCCGCCTGCGCAATCGCCTGCAGCCCGGAGGCGCAGAAGCGGTTCACCGTCATCGCTGAAATCTCAACCGGCAGCCCAGCGCGCAGGCTCGCGATGCGCGCCACGTTCATGCCTTGCTCGGCCTCCGGATGGGCGCAGCCCAGGATCACGTCATCGACTTCCGCTTTGTCCAACGCCGGCACGCGCGCCAGCGCGCCATCGATCACCGTCGCTGCCATATCATCCGGCCGCCGCGCCGCCAGGTTACCCTTTGGCGCCTTGCCCACTGCGGTCCGCACACTGCTCACAATCACTGCATCCTGCATAACTAATTCCTCAGAGGCTTCCCATTGCTCAACGTGTAGGCGATGCGCTCCTGCGTCTTGCGCTCGCCGCAAAGCGAAAGGAAGGCCTCCCGCTCCAGATCCAGGTAATACTGTTCGCTCACGCGCGTGCCCGGCGCCACGCGCCCGCCGCACAGCACATGCGCC
>DASVAI010000367.1:0-3169 GCA_036376445.1 Acidobacteriaceae bacterium | reverse complement strand
CGTGCCCCGCAACCCTTCGAGCGACATCGCCCCTGACAGATCGAATAGCCGCGCCACGCGCTGCGCGCGATAGAGCGCCAGCCCGCCTACGGACGCCATCGCCTGCGTGCCGTTCAGCAGCGCCAGCCCTTCTTTCGCCTCAAGCTTCAGCGGGGCGAGCCCAGCCCCGGCCAGCGCCTCCGCGGCCGGCATGCGCCTGCCTTCCACCACTACCTCGCCTTCGCCGATCAGCGCCAGCGCCAGGTGCGCCAGCGGCGCCAGATCGCCGCTCGCCCCTACTGAGCCGCGCGACGGCACCACCGGATGAATGCGCTGATCCAGCATGGCTGCAAGCAGCTCCGGCACTTCCACACGCACGCCGCTCGCGCCTTTGGCCAGCACATTCGCGCG
The DNA here is from genome assembly GCA_036376445.1 of Acidobacteriaceae bacterium. Lineage (GTDB taxonomy): Bacteria > Acidobacteriota > Terriglobia > Terriglobales > Acidobacteriaceae > KBS-83. The sequence continues at coordinate 2,779 of DASVAI010000367.1, read as the reverse complement.
CAGCAGCAGCATCCCGCGCACCTCGGCTTCGCTCAGCGGCTCGCCCACGCCGCAGCAGTGGCTGCGCACCAGGTTCTGCTGCAGCGCTGCCACCTGATCCGGCGGCACGCGCACATCCGCCAGCTTTCCAAAGCCGGTATTGATCCCGTAAGCCGCTGCCTCCCCCGCCGCAGCGCGCTCTACCACTGCCCGCGAAGCCAGCACCCGCTTCTGCGATGCCGGATCGATCGCGACATCCAGCCGCGCGGCAGCCACGGCATCCAGTTGCGCCAGAGTCAAAGGATTGCCATTGAGGATGAGCAAAGAGGAAAGATTTGTCATAGCAGAGCGTCAGGCAAACTCTCCACTATAGCGATTGCCGCAACTGCGGTCACGCTGGACTCGGCACCCTCCGCCGTTTCAGCCTCTGCACCCACCCGAAGAGCACAATCGCGCAGACCGGCAGCAGCAGAAACGTCCAGATCGTTCCCCGCCGCGCCGAGTAGCTCGCCACCGTCAACTCCGTCGCCGCGCTCGCCTCACGCCCCGCGTCGCGCACTCGTACCACCGCCCGCCATCGGCCAGCACGCGGCAAGTCCGCAACCGCATCCTGTAGCAGCCGGTTCGTCGCATGCGCATGCGAAAGATGCGCAACCACCGGCGCGCCGCCGTCCTCCGGCATGAGGGTGACCGTCACCTCCGGGTCCAGCAGCACGCTTCCCTGCTCCTCCACCATCACGCTCAGGTCCGCCTGCCCCACACCAAGTGACTCCGGCGTCGTGAACAGCGACACCACAAACGGTCCCGCGGCCTCGCGCATCTGCAGCCGTCCGCCATCGGCATGCGCCACTGCTGCAATGCACGCCATCGCGAGGACCACCGGCAGCCGCCTCACATCCCACCCATCCCTCACATTCCACCCATTACGGTCCCGCGCATCTGCATCGGCTCCAGCAGCAGCCAGAAACCAAAGCCATACAGCGCCAGCGTCAGCACCGCCATTGGAACAGCCGCTATCACGCGCCGCGCCATCCGCCACACCAGATACAAAGAGAGCAGCAGCCCGCCGTCCAGCAAAAGCAATTGCACCTGCAGCAAGCCGTTGCCCTGCAGCATGCTCATGCCGCCGCCCCGGTGTGGCGCGCCCATCCATCCCACGCCAAAGTCCTGCCCTGCCTGCTTCAACAACGGCAGCAACACCGGCGTCGCGCTTACAAGATGAAAGACAAGATGCGCCGCCCATGTCCCGATGCCCAGCGGCACGAGCGCGAGCGTGCCCCGGCAGAACGCCTCCCGCCGCGACCAAGTACCTCGCCCAACCTGCGCCACCAGCCACACCACACCGGCAAACAGCAGCGCCGCCACTACTACTCCGAGCAAGCTGCCCACATCTGTCGCAAGCCACGGCACACGCCGCGCCATCGCCGATAGAAACTCAGTCCCCGGCTGCACCATCACGGCCGCATTCACAAATCCCGCGCCCACCAACAACAGCGCCGCCGCTGCAACGTCCACCCGCCGATGCAGTCGACCCAGCGACGATGTCGTCTCGCTCGCCAGCACATCCTGCGTCATGCTGCGCGCGACAAGACCAATATTGTCGTGCGGGCAGGCCTTCACGCAGTCCATGCATAGCGTGCAGTCCGCATTGCTCCGCTTCTCCGGCAGATACAGCTCCAGCTCGCAGCCCCGCTGCCGCTCATTGCCGCGAATGCAGTCGCGCGTCTCGCAGCTCGTACATACAGCTTCGCTGCGCACCCGCAGCGTCGTCGGCGACACCAGCGACGCCGCAAAATTGAACTGCCCGATCGGGCAGACATACTTGCAGAAGCTGGCCCCGCGAAAGAGCGTATCCACCACAAACGCTGCGCCCACATAAACAATCAGCAGCCACGCCGTGCGCGCCGGGCTGTCCCACAACGCAAAGCGCTCATACCCGAAGAAGAACACCAGCATCAGCCCGACGCCGACCCACTTCACCCGCAGCCATGGCGGCCAGCGCAGCCGCGCCCAGCCCAGCCGTCTCCCCAGCTCGCGCGGCAGCGTAAACGGACACGCCATGCAGAACAGGTTCCCAACAATCAGCAGCGCCACCACGCCAAGCGCGCGCGCAACGTTCCACGGCACCACGCCGGCCAGGTTCATCGCCGCCATCGGATGCCCCACGAACCCATCCGCAATCACCGCAATCATCAGCAGCAGACTGATCGCCTGCAGCGATTGCCTGCCATAGCGCGATCGCAGCACCGCGCCGATCACCGGCACTCGCAGCAGATCGAACTCCCGCTGCGCCCGCACTCTCCCGGCCGCCGGAGCGCCGCCAATCGTCACCAGCGCATGCCGCGGCCGCTGCCGCGAAAGCAGCGTCAGCGTGATCCCGATCGCCGGCACCAGGTAAATCGCCGAGCCCACCACCCACATAAAGGCTCCCGCGCCAGCCTGGTCCTGCATGGCCGACAGCCCGAATATCCGCGGCGCGGCCCCGTATGTCGGATACAGCACGCGATTCGAAAACGCGAGGAACGCCGACAGCGCCGTGTTCACCAGGTCAGCCGTGACCAAGTACGGGACCACCGCCCAGCGCGACCAGCGCGCGCGGCTCGGCCATGGCTGCAGCACCGTCCACCAGAAAAGCAATGACGTAAACAGGAAGCACGCGTGCTCCACCTCGTGCCACGCGGGCGAGCGCAGCGCCAGCTCGTATGCCGCCGGCACATGCCATCCCAGGTATGCGACGTTCATCGCGATCCACCCCGTCGCCGGATGCAAGAGAAATCTCCCAATGGCGTGCAGTGTTCGC
>DASVAI010000366.1:0-5835 GCA_036376445.1 Acidobacteriaceae bacterium | reverse complement strand
CCCGGTGTGGAGATTGTCTCTCGTTCCGCGAAGCTCAAACGGCAGTCCGGTCTGCGCCTGCTGGATGCCCGAGATCTGGATGCCTTCGAATACCCGCCCCAGGAATCCGCTCGCAAGATGACGCTGGCCGTGCCCGATCGGTAGAGCATAGGTGCCCGCTGCCACAAAGCGCTGGCGAATATCCGTATCGGAATTACCGTACTCATCCGCCAGGTTGAAAGGATTGCGCGGATAAGCGGACCCCCCTGCCCCGGGCACCAGCGGATCGCTTCCGTTGTCGAGAGCGTGCGCAAAGGTATAGCTACCGGTCAGCGAAAGACCACCCACCTGCTCAGTGAGACGCGCCTGCAGGGCGTTGTAATTCCCATTGGCTGCGGCCGTTTGATAGAACTGGTGGAAAAATGCCGTGTTATTCACCGCAGGCCCGAATGTATTGCCGTTCGCGTCCTGGCCACCGGTATAAAGCGCTGTGCTCTGCAGCGCGCTGGGCAGAATCCCTTGACTCAGGTATTGCTGCACCAGCGCAGGTTGCGGTGGCGCTCCATCGATCTGCCGAAGAGCATGCACGCTGTGGCTGCCGACATAGTTCACCTCTCCCGTCAGGTGCTCGCTGAACTGGTGCTGCACGCCAAGGTTCCAGGACTGCGTCCCCGGGATCTTCAGGTGGGGATTGATCACCACCGGCTCAGAAAAATCACCGTCCACCACAAATCGCGAAGGCGTCAGCGTACCAGGAGGTAGAGTATTCGACACCAGCGGGGTCACGGTCGAGCCGTCGAAGGGGAACACATTAGCCGTCGCCTGGAATGGCGGATTCGATTTCGCGTTGCCGAAGATGTTGTCGAAAATGCGATCGTGGAAGGTACCGAAACCGCCGCGAACCGCGGTCCGTCCATCACCCTTCGGATCCCACGCAAAACCGATACGCGGCTCCACCAGATCCCAGCTATCGCTGTAGAGCTGATGTCCCGTATCCGGCCCGACAAGGGTGAACGGGAAGCCTCCCGGCGGGGTTGCCGTCGCGCCGTCACCGAAGAAGTTAGCAAAGTTCCCGTCACGCTCAAACGGGACGCCATTGAACTCGTAGCGCAGACCGAGAATCGCTGTAAACCTAGGTGTCACCTTCCAGGTGTCCTGCGCGAAAGCGGCCCATTCGCGCTGCACGAATCGCGTCAGGTCGTTCGCCTGCCGTGCGCCCGCACGCGTGAAGAACTGGTTCTGCAGCGATTGGGCAATCGCCCCTGTCGCTCCCCAGACCATGTCTTCGAACGGGAGAGCGTCTGCCGAGTTGATGTCTCCGTTGTAGACATAAGCCGGCGCTCCGTAGTCCGTGAAGTTCGTAAGAGCGATGGCCTCTCGCGAAGAAAAGTTGTCGTAGTTCGTATCCTTCACGTTCCGGAACTCGCCGCCGAACTTGATCGAGTGCGCTCCCTTTACCACCGTCATGGTGTCGCCGAAGAGCATCGTCGAGCTCAACCGCGCCTGTCCGTTGCTGTCTCCCAAGACTGGGCATCCATAGGTCAGCGGATTGCTGAACGTTCCGAAGTAGGGCAACGTGATGTCCCGGCCATGACCGAACGAGTCCAGCCCGGTGATTGCATCGATCCCCTGGTATCCCTTGCAGAAGAAGCCGGCATCGTTCTGGTTATATGCTGCGCGCGCCAGGTTGGTGATGCTCGAGCTCAGCGTCGAGGCCAGCGAGATCGAGCCGTTGTGCGCGGTTGCGATGTTGTTGTAGTAGCCAATTCCAGGTAACACCTCGCTGTGTCCCGGATTGGAGTCCGCCAGGTGTCCATAGGTGTAGCGCACCGACAACTGATGCTTCGCGCTGACCGCATAATCCAAACGCCCGGTCAAAAAGTAGTCGTTCAGCGCATCCGGGGAAGGGAAAAACAGCAGTGTGCTCACGCCGTCTCCCAGGTCCTGCTGCCCGACCGGCGTGATCGCCAGCAGCTTGGCCATCGTCGGATCAATCCCCAGACCCGACAAATTGTTCGGATTGCCGGCCGGATTGTTCAGATTGACCGGCGTCAGATTTCCATCGTTATACGTGAACACGCCACTCTTGAAGGCTGCGTTCGGTACCTGCTGGACTTCAGTGCGCGTTGTGCGGAAGCGCTGCACCTCACCGTTCAGGAAGAAGAAGAGCCTGTCTTTGAGGATCGGGCCGCCGAGCGATGCGCCGAAGTCGTTGCGAACGTAAGGATCCATCGGACCGTTCGCTTTCGTGTTGAAGTAGTCGCGCGCGCCCAGTGCGTTATAGCGGCCGAACTCATACGCGCTGCCATGGAAGCTGTTGGTGCCGCCGCGCGTCAGCACATCGATAATCGCGCCCGTATTGCGGCCGAACTCTGCGTCAAAGCCGTTCGTGATGACGCGGAACTCCTGCGCCGAATCCGGATTGGCATTCACCAGGCCACTGGGGATGCCGGGAACCGAGGTGTCGTTGTTGTCCGCGCCGTCCAGCAGGAAGTTGTTATTGCGGTCTCGCTGGCCGTTTACCGAAAATCCGCCATCGTTGTTGGTGGCATGGACCGCCCCGGGAGAAAGCAAGACAAGCTGATACGGATCGCGCAGCACCAGCGGCAAATCGTTGATCTGTTTGGCATCAATGACGGTCGACAACTGCGAACTGTCAGTCTCGATCGGCGCTGTCACCGTTCCCGACACATTCACCGTGGTGTTTGCCGCCCCCACCGTCAGGTTGAAGTTCACCGGGAGCGTGGCCGCGATGTTCAGAGTGACGTTGTTCTTCGTCACGCTCGTGAAGCCCGATGCGCTCGCCGAGACGTTATAGAGGGCCGGCGGCAGGTTGGGAAAGTTATAGAGACCCGACGAGGTGGTCGTCACGGTCTGGCTCAGACCCGTTGCCTCGGATGTTGCCGTAACCGTTGCATTAGGAATCGCGGCGCCGGCCTGATCGAGCACCTGGCCGGTGATGCTGCCGGTCTGCGCCCAAGCAGAGGGACCAAGGAGAAACGCGGATGCTGCCACTAGCAACAGAAGCGCGGTACGAAAGCGAACCATAACTGCCCCCAACGTATTTCATTGCTCGATTGATGCCGTCGAGACTTTCAGTTTGTATATGCACACCATTGACCAGAATGGCGGGCGGCGATTCAAGAGTGATCAGCTGCCAAAAGCCAGTGACAGAAGGCCAAAATCGGGGATGAAAGAAACTTCAATCGAATCTTATTTCCATTTTTTGGAATTCTGCGTATGAGATCAAGTGGATTTAGGCTCAATGGGATCACCCATGCGCATCACTCTGTCCGCCGTCACATCCCGCCGCGGGGCCCGGCTTCTGGAAGACGCGCTTGCAGAGTTCGCCTCGCGTCTCGGTCATTACGTCACAGTCGACCAGCAGCAGTACGCCACCGAGGCAGCCATGATGGCCGCGCTCGACAAAGCCGGCCGCACACCGGCCCGCCTCATCCTGCTCGACGCGCGTGGCCGCACCTTCTCTTCCGAGCAGTTCGCCTCCTGGATCGGCCACGAGCGAGATAGCGGCGCACAGCACCTGCACTTCGCGATCGGCCCCGCAGATGGCTGGTCCGACATGGCCCGCAAGCGGGCTGATCTGCTGCTCTCCTTCGGCCCCATGACATTTCCGCACGAGCTTGCCCGCCTCATGCTCGCCGAGCAGCTCTATCGCGCATTTACAATCCTTGCGGGACACCCCTATCACGGCGGCCACTGACCGCCGCTCACTCTCATGAACGAATCGCGGCGCGGACTCATCCTGATCAACACCGGACCCGGCAAGGGCAAGACCACCGCGGCGATGGGCACGGCCCTCCGCGCGGTCGGAAATGGCATGCGCGTCCTTATGCTGCAGTTCCTCAAGGGCTCGTGGCATTACGGGGAGCTCGACGCGGTGAAGGCCTTCGGCGAGAACTTCATCATGAAGCAGCTCGGTCGCGGCTTCGTGAAGGTTGGCGGCGCGGAGACAGATCCCGAGGATATCCGGATGGTCGAAGAGGCATGGGAGGAGGCGCGCAAGGCCATCCTCTCCGGCGACTGGGATATGGTGATCCTCGATGAGATCAACTACGCCATCGGGTACGGTATGCTCGATCCCGCCAAGGTCGTGGAGACGCTGAAGGAGCGGCCCGAGATGGTGCACGTCATCCTGACCGGGCGCAATGCCCACAAGGACCTCGTCGCCATTGCCGACACCGTCACAGAGATGCGCCAAGTAAAGCATGCCTACGAAAACGGCATATTGGCGCAGCGGGGTATCGAGTATTAAGTCCAGCGCGGTATCGAATGCGAGCTGGAGTCGGCGGCCTGACCGGCACCCCTACCCCCTTCCGCTACGGGAGGAGCCGGCTCAAACCCTGTCGAATCAATTGGCTCTGTGCTCTCCCGAAGATCAAAGTCGTCTTTCTAAGGGACTTATCGGTAAAGTCGTCCAAGCAATGGAGTTAGTAGCCAGCTAAAGACAGTGGGCGAAGAAGCGGGTTCGCGCAAAGCCGCTCAGCGGAACTCGATTGTTTCCTCCCACAAAGGAAAAGCCACCGCGTTGGTGGCTTTTCCTTCCTGATTCTCTGTTTCTATTGTAGCGAATTGAACTTCATGAACCGGCAGCTTTGTTGTGGATTGAGGACACGGTGGTAATGGAGAGGCGCGCGGTTGCCGCAAGGCACGGCCTAGGAATGCTGTGGCAGCGGCTGCATCTTTCCGCTCCAGCGCACCGAATGCGACGGCGCGGCATGGTGTTCTTTTTTCTCCGCCGCGGACAGCACCTCCATCAGCTCCTTTGCCGGCATCGGGCGCCCAAGCAGATAGCCTTGCAGCGTGCTGCATCCCAGTCCGGTCAGGAACTCCTGCTGCGCCCGCGTCTCGATGCCTTCGGCCACGATGCTCAGGTTCAGTGTCCGGCCTAATGCCACAATAGCGGATACGATTGCCGCGTCTTCCGTGTGCGGCGCGAGATCGCGCACAAACCCGCGATCGATCTTCAGCTCGGTCGCCGGCAGGCGCTTCAGATAGAGCAGGCTGGAATAGCCAGTGCCGAAGTCGTCGATCGAGATCTTCACCCCCATATCGTCGAGCTTTTGCAGAATCGCCATGCTTGCGTAGGGGTCCTGCATGGCGGTCGATTCCGTAACTTCCAGCGTCAGACATCCCGGCTCGAGCGCATAGCGCTCCAGCGACTCGCGCACCAGTTGGATAAGTCCCGTATGGCTAAACTGCAGCGCCGAAAGATTCACCGCAACGCTCGAGGCCACGTGGCCCTGTGCGCGCCACTCGCCCATCTGGCGGCAGGCCTCGTTCAGTACCCATTCACCGAGGTGCACGATCACGCCTGACTTTTCCGCCAACGGGATGAACTGATCCGGCGAGAGAAGACCTCGCACCGGATGCTGCCAGCGCACCAGAGCCTCCACCCCGGTGAGCCGCGATGTATGCGCGTCGAACTTCGGCTGGTAGTGCAGCACCATCTCCTGCCGCTCCATCGCGCAACGCAGTTCCTGCAACAATTGCAATTGCTCATGCGCGTGCGCGTTCATGGACGGCTCAAAGAAGCAGTAGCCGCTGCGCCCCAGCGACTTCGCGTGATACATCGCGGCATCGGCATTCCGGAGCAGCGCGTGCGCGTCCTGCGCAAAGTCCTCGTACAGAGCGATCCCGATGCTCACCGAGACACTCAGGTCATGCTCGCCGATCCGATACGGCTGACTCACCAGCCTCACCAGCTTATCGGCAAGGTTAGCCGCCGATGTCGGGTCGCCGAGTTCGGCAAGCAGAACGAATTCATCTCCGCCAATGCGGGCCAGGGTGTCGCTGGCGCGCGTCGCGCTGGTTATGCGCGCGGCCACCTCCGCCAGC
>DASVAI010000356.1:0-13031 GCA_036376445.1 Acidobacteriaceae bacterium | reverse complement strand
CTCCCCCTCCGCGCCCTGCGCGTGGAACGAGAGCGAGTTCACATCCGTCCCGAAGGAGAAAGCCTGGTTCAGCGCGTTCACCACTACAAGCGGGACACCCAGCCCCAGCAAATCGTTCGGGCTCACAAACTCAATCTGGTTCTTGAATGTGTTGTGGAAGTAATTCGCGTTCAGCAGCAGCCGCTCGTTGAAGAACGTCTGCTCAAGTCCGCCGTCGTAGCTGCGCGACTCTTGTCCGCCGATCGGCGCAATGTTGTACTGCTTCACGATCGGCCCAAAGCCGTTCTCGAGCAGCGTGTCGCGCAGCGATCCAAGCTGCGAAAACAGATCCGGTTCCTGCACGCCTTTGGCGAAGTTGAACTTCAGCTTTGTGCCGTGCGCAATGCCGGCGCCGGGGCGCACCGGGAAATACGCCACGCCGATCCGCGGCTGCCCCACCGTCCCGAACAGCTCATTCTTCTCGATGTTCCCGCTCAGCGCATAGAAGAGCCGGTTCTTGAAATCGCCGGCAAATTGCGCGAAGTAGTCGTAGTTTCCCCGCTCCAGCGTATCGTTCGTCGGGAACAGCGGATCGAAGTTGTGATACGCGCCGCGCTCGTCGAGGTAGCGGAACCCCAGCAGCCCCGTCAGGTGCGGCGTAAAGCGAAAGTCGCTCTGGAAGTACAGCTCGTCGCGATTGTTCACCGAGTCGCTGTGCAGCGGATAATCGTCTTCGTAATTCATCGCGGCTCGACCCGTCACGCTGTAGCCGTTCGCACCGCGAATCCTCACCGGCAGCCCATAGTATGTTGTAAATCCGCCGGCCGTGATCGGCTTCCCCACCGGATACCACTGCGCAATCTGTTCCCTCTTCCGCGCCAGCCCATAGCGCACCAGGTTGTGCCATCGCTCGGTCGTCTGATTCTCGATCGTTCCGGAGAGATAAATATTCTGGTCGCTCTGCTTCACGTCGTTCGTCAGTGCGTTGAAGTTGTACGCGCCTGGCACTCCCACGGCCGCATTGGCATTCCGCGCCGTCACCCGCAGCGTCGTCGCGCTGCTGATCGAGTAGCCCAGGTTCGCCGTTTCCGTATTCAGGTGGTATTCATCATTCGGCAGGGCATTCGACGAGCGCAGCGCATCGAAGCCGCCGTAGTAGTCCAGCTTGTGCCACGTGCCGCCCAGTTGCACCGCATTGCGATACGTGTGGAAGTTCCCCGCATCGCCCTCGTACAAGAGCGAAGGAAATGACGTAGTCCCGCGCGGCGTCTCCAGGCTCACCACACCCGCTGCCGCATCCGACCCATACAGCGTGCTGTTCGCACCGCGATAGATCTCAAAGCTCTTGATGCCCGTCGTCGCGAGTCCGCTGTAATCAAACACGCCGCCGATGTTTTCGATCGGCACGCCATCCAGAACCACCCGGTTCGCCGCCGAGTTGCCGCCGCGCACAAACAGCGACGTCACGCCGCCATACATTCCCTGCTGCACCAGGAATGTTCCCGGCGCCTGCCGCATCGCGTCCACGATGATCGCGCGATTGCGAAAGTCCGGCTGCGGCACCGAGGTGATCGCGCCGCTCACCTGCGCCTGTGGTGTCGGCGTGCCAGTCGCCGTCACCACCACCTGCTGGTTCACTCGTGCTGGCGACAGCACCACGTTCTGCAGCCGCGAATCCAGCACGCCCGCGTAAAAACCCGGCGTCGAAATCTCCCGGAAGGTCTGGCTCACCACCACGACGTAGAAGTGCCCGGCCTGTCCGGTCCGCAACGCATAGGTACCGTCGGCTGCGCTGCGCCCGCTCGTGACAATCTTGCCGGCCTGGATCAGAGCCAGCTCAGCGCCAGCTACAGGCGCGCCCAGCGCATCGGTCACGCGGCCATGCACCTCCGCTGCAAATACAGAGGAAACTCCGCTTAGAAAAAGCAATGTGGCAACACATCGGCGCAGGCTGCGCCGAATCCGTAGAGACATGTCAGGCTCTCCTTCGTTCCCCTCGGAACGCGGTTCATACAACGCACGCCGGGACCGGTCTCCTGACTCGCGCGTCCAGCTCATCGCCGCCTGCCTGTCCCCTTCCCGGATCCCTAAATCCAGTGGGTGGTTCATGGCAGTCAGGCGCCGCTTGCTCCTTCTTTACTGAACGATGGAGCAGCGGCAAACGCGCATACAGTTGCGGGGCAGTGGCGGCATTTCACCGCCTTCCCGTACATCCCAGGTGTCTTCGCTAAGGTTGTCGCGAGCGGCACAGCAGTCGCCCGCAGTTTTGTGTGTGCTGCACCAGAGTGTATACCGTTCCGTGGTCACATCCTGTGCGCTCTTTCGTCACCCGGCAAGCTGCGCAGCAATCGACTTCGTCAGCGGCGTATCCACATCCCCCGTATGCTGTGTCGTCACCGTCTCGATCAGGGCCAGCCCGCACTCCTCTTCTGCCAGCGGGAAATGCAGCTTGCCCTTTGGCACCACATGGAAATCACCCGGCCCCAGCGCGACCTCGCCATCCTCAAACCGCAGTACCAGCCTGCCGTAGACAACCAGGAACATCTCGTCTTCGTTGTCGTGCTTGTGCCACACCAGTTCGCCCTTTACCTTCGCCACCTTGATGTACTGATCATTCACGCGGCCCACCACGCGCGGCGACCAGTATTCCGTTACGCTCTCCAGCACGCTACGCAGATTGACCGCCTCCATCACCATCCTCCTATCGTGGATGCATCTCCGGAGCATAGCTGAGCTCCGGCCGATACCGGGTCGTCTCCTCACGAACGTGTTCGACAATAGCGTCGCCATCGTCCGCGTGGGCGGCAGCATGCAATAGACGCGACAGAAACTCCGCCTGTTCCCGCAGGCTTGATGCATGCTCTCCTGGCAGCATGACGAGGTAGCGTGATGCATCGGTTGCAGAACGGAATACGGCATGGGGCAGTGGGTGCCGGTCATCTGCCATCTTGCTCAAGACGCCCTCGAACTCCGCGCCTTTGCCCGGCTTCACATCCAGATAACAGAACGTCATGGCCGGAAGTCGCAATTCTTTTGCATGCATGCTGGACAACGCCGGCAGCTGCTCATACACCGAGGCAGAGCGTACGTCTGCATAGGGCATCACATTCACCGCGTTATCGGCAGCATCCGCGGCCGGGGCCACTGGACTGTCCAGCTCTTTCCATGTGCGAAAAAATGTTCCATCAACGAAGTATCCAAAGCGATCGCCCGAGCTGATGGTCCAGCCCTCCCAGCCCCAGGAATCGTGGTTTCGTCGATGCCAATCCAGGTGCCGCATATAGCCCTGCTCCATCTCTTTCGCCATCCCCGGCTTCGGCTCCCACACCACCACTCGCGCCACAGTACTCTGCTGCTCCATTGCCATCAGCCCAATGACTCCCACACAAAGGGCCACCGCACTGCACGCCAACGCACTTAGGAATCTGCACATGTAGTGAATTCCTCCTGGATTCAGCAGAACATTCCCGTGCAGGGCAAGGTTCAAGTGGCTCCCGCAGCGGCATCTCTGCTACGGTTCTGGTAATCGGTATGACCTACCGCATCGGCGAATTCGCGAAGCTCAGCGGCCTCTCGCCGAAGACGCTGCGCTTCTATGACGAGATCGGGCTGCTCCAGCCTGCGCACGTCGACCCCTGCTCCAGCTACCGGATGTATCAGCCGCGGCAGCTCGAACAAGCGGCCGCCATCCGGGCGTTCAAGGAACTGGGACTGCCCCTGGCGAAGATCCGCAGTGCCGTCGAGCGAAACCGCGCCTCCGCACAGAACAAAAAACGGCTTCTGCAGGAACTGCGAGATGCGCTCACCGCCTCCATGGCGGAAACGGAACGCTCCCTGAGCTGGGTCAACAGTGCCATCAAGGACTTGGAAACCGCCGAAGGACTGACGCCGATCGTTGTGCGGCATCAGCCGCCGATGCGTATCGCATCGATCCGTTCTGTCGTCCCGTCCTATCGCGATATCGAAAAGCTCGAGTCCGATCTCAATCAATCCATACCACCGGACATCATCGGAGAGACGCGTGGTGTCCTATGGCACCGCTGCGAAAGCTCCGGGACATTGGAAGGGGAGGCCTTCGTGGAACTGAAGCGCTATATCCCGCCTTCTCGTGGCTACACTGTCAGCCAACTGCCGGAGACCGCCGCGGCTTGCGCCTACTCGAGCACCGAAGATGCCGCCGCAGAATCCGTATATCGCGCACTCGACCGCTGGCTACAGACGCGCCATCATGAGGTCCGCGGTCCCAGGCGCGAAATCTATCACCAATCCACGCTGGAAATTCAGTATCCGTTAAAGCTTTCCTGATCTCCTGCTTCCCAAGCCTCCGCAAAACTCGTAATCTTCTTTTCACTCCGTCATGACCTCCGCTACCCGCACCGTATCTGCCCCAGACCCTCTGGTTTCCTCCGTCTCCAGCGCAAAGCGATACCTCGCCGTCGACCTGCTCCGCGGTCTCACCATCGCGTTCATGATCCTGGTCAACGACAATGGCGACGAGCGCGTTGCCTTCTGGCCGCTCAAGCACGCTGCATGGAACGGCTTCACGCCCACTGACCTCGTCTTTCCCACCTTCCTCTTCCTGGTCGGCGCGTCCATCGTCTTCTCTACGGAGTCGCGTCTCTCCCGCGGCGTCACCCGCGCATCGCTCTTCGCCCACACCGTCCGCCGCGCCATCATCATCTTTCTGCTCGGACTGGTGGTCAACAGCGCTCCCTTCTTTCGCCTCTCCACCATGCGCTACTACGGTGTGCTTCCGCGCATTGCGCTCTGCTATTTAGTTGTCGGCACGCTCTACATCTTCATTCGCCGGCCGCAAGGCTCCGCTGCGGGCCAGCCCACCGTCGGTGACAAGGTCGGCCTGCTCATCGCCTGTCTCGCTGGCTATTACATCCTGATGCGCTTCGTGCCGGTACCCGGCTTCGGCCTTCCCGGTCGCGACATCCCGCTGCTCGATCATGACGCCAACATCGTCGCCTGGCTTGACCGCCAGATCTTCTCCGCTCGCCATCTCTACGAAGGCACGCGCGATCCGGAAGGTCTGCTCTCCACCATCCCGGCCATCGGCACCACGCTTATCGGTGTTCTCGCCGGCCTCTTCCTTCGTTCGCCCCGCTCCGACTCGCAGAAGGCCCTGGGCCTCACTGTAGCCGGCCTTATCAGCGTGGTCCTCGGCGCCATCTGGAACCCCTGGTTCCCCATCAATAAGAAGCTCTGGACCTCCAGCTTCGTGCTTTTCGCCGCCGGCTGGTCGCTCCTCATCCTCGCCGCCGTCTGGTATCTGGTGCAGGTGCGCAATCAGAAGCGCGGCACATGGCCGCTGCTCGTCTTTGGCACTAACGCCATCACCGCGTACGTCATCTCGGAAGTGATGGCCGCCTGCCTCTCCAACGTGCACGTCGGGCCTCACATGAGCGTGCTCTCCTGGACCTATCACCAGATTGCGAAGGTCGTCACCTGGCCGCCGCTCGGCTCGCTCGCCTACTCGCTCTTCTATGTCCTGGTCTGCTGGCTGATCGTTCTGCCGCTCTATCGCAAGAAGATCTTCATCAAGATTTGAGACGCCTCTCCCTCATCACCGCTCTGCTCGTCTCGTTCGCGTGGCCGCTCGCTGCTCCGGCACAGGCGGCGACGCAAACCATCCTCCACATAGAAGACCAGTGGCTCCACGCAAAGACCGCTCAGGAGGCTGCGCAATTCCTCGCGCCCGACTTCGTCGGCGTCAGCACTCAGGGCGTCATCGAAACCCGCGAGCAGCGCCTCGCCCGCTTTCGCCCCGCGCCCCAGCCGCCCGCCACCGCGGTTCGCTTTGAGCGCCTGACCGTCGCCTTCCCCGCGCCTGATGTCGCAATCGCCACAGGTCAGGTGGTCGCCACCGCCGGCAGCGCAACCCCCGTCTATATCGTCACTTTCAGTGACACATTCTGCCTTCGCCATGGCCGCTGGCTCGCCGTCCACGCGCAGGAGACCCTCGCCTCATCGCAGGGCCGTTCATCGGCCGGCTCATAAAATCGTGAACGGTTCTGCTTCCGGCTGGGGTTGCGGCGTGCCATGCACTAGCGAACGCCACCGCTGGCCAATGTTGTCCGAAGCCCGAAAGAGATGGCCCGCCGTCAGCGGTCCTGCAACGCGATGATGCCCCACCGCTGCCAGCCCCAACGAAGCGATGCAACCACACTGCGAGCAGTCCGGATCGCCGCCGAACTGGCAGGGCGTCACCCGCGTCTTCAGATCGGCCGAGATCGTGTGCGTCGTCCGCGCGAACACACACTCCTTCGGGCTCCGGGGCGGTGTCGCAATCTCCCGGATCACCGCCTGCGCCATATCCAATTTGGGATACGAAGGGCGAAGCCGCAGCAACTCCTCCATCACTGCAACGCGTTGCGCCGCCGTCAGCAGCTCCGGCCCTACAGCGCCACGTTGCGGCGTGAACAGGCTGAACCACACCTTCGCGATCTCCGGCCGCGGCGTCCAGAAGCGTAGAAACTCCTCCAGGTATCCCGCCCGCGTCGCAATGTTGCCCGTTATCGTGCAGTGGATCGTCACCCGGCTTCCTGCGATCGTCTTCAGGATGCGCTCGTACGTCGCCGGCTTCCGGCGCTCATCGTGCTCCGGCTGCAGCCCGTCGATCGACACCACCACATTCAGCCGCTCGAACCGTGCCCACTCCAGCGGAATGCGGCGGAACGCGCTCGTCACCACCTGCGTGTGAATGCCGCGCTCCTCCATCGCAGGAATGATCTCTTCGAGTTCGCGATAGCGCACCAGCGGATCGCCACCCACCAGCGATACGTGCAGCGGCTGGTACTCGTCCACTAGCGCCACCACGCGCCGCACCAGCTCATCGCCGCGAAAATCCGAGAGCTGGCGAAGCTGCAGCTCGCCTCCCAGGTGCGCCTCGTCAAAGGCATAGCATCCCGGACAGCGCAGCGGGCATTCCTTCGTGATTTCAATGGAAAGCGAGGGCCGCCGGCCGGATAGAATCCCCCGCCACGCCTGCAGTACTTCGGACGTTTTCATCGTTGCCTCATTCCGGCATCCGCCACATGCGAAGCTGCTGACGAATGGTTCGCGTTCTCAAGCAGGAAAATCTGCGGTGCGGTTGCATTGTGAGATGCCGTCGCACCCCTTCAGCAAACGGGACGGAACGGAAAGATCAGATCCGCAGTGGAGGAAACAGCAGCCAGCCTGGGTTGAGGTCGCCCTTTCGAAGGAACGCCGTCTCTGCGCGAGCTCCGGATAGAACACCTCGTTGTCGCGCAGGATGGCGTTCGCCCGATGCAATTCGCATATTGCGTGCCATCCATCCCGGCTGCAGGATCGTCCCGTTCATCGTCAGCACGACCATAGCCCCAAACAGGAGTAAAGCCAGCACGGTGAACTCAACATCCGGTCCGCCACGCAGAAAGTGATCCCAGTCGCAAAAATACTCAGTGACCGGCATGGCAAACAGCAGCAGCCCGGTAAGCACCACCAGCAGACGGCTAAGCACTTGCGTCGTCCATCGCTGATTCCAGAGACTGCAGATGCTTACCAATCGGCCCCTCACGTTTCTCTTGCCGGCGGCGAGCAACATGATCGTTGCCCCACCCTTCAGCCTTACACATCCAGCAGTGCGTGTCGAGAAGCTCGAAGGACATCACCATCGCGCCCTTTCACCGGCTCTTAAGCCTCACTCCTGCCAGAATGCCCTCCTCACAGACTTTCACGTGGCATTAACTTGCCTGCAATTGTCGGATGCCATCTTAACTTTCAGATGACTTTGTGCAGGTGTCTCGTATGAAGATGCTCGTACAGAAGCTGAAGATCATGAGGCGGAACGGGTCCTTCGCTCTCAAGACGATGCTGAACCGCACGACGCTCAGCCGCGCCTGGAAACTGCCCGGTCACTTCATCACCGAATAGCCCTCGCGCGCAACTCCCTTTCTCTCTCATGTTTCAATTGAGAGAAAAGGAAAGTCACAGTGCCCCTGAATTGCGGAATCGTAGGCCTGCCGAACGTGGGCAAGAGCACCATCTTCAATGCACTCACCTCGGCCAAGGCTCAGGCCGCCAATTATCCCTTCTGCACCATCGATCCCAACACCGGCGTCGTCACTGTGCCGGACGAGCGGCTCACCAGGATCGCCGACCTGATCCATCCCAAGAGCCTCGTCGCAACCACCATGGAGTTCATCGACATCGCCGGCCTGGTCGCCGGTGCGTCAAAGGGCGAAGGCCTCGGCAACCAGTTCCTCGGCCACATCCGCGCCACCGATGCCATCGCGCACGTCGTCCGCTGCTTTGACGATCCCGAGGTCATCCACGTCGCCGGAGCCGTCAATCCCCTGCATGACATCGACATCATCAACACCGAGCTGCTCCTCGCCGATCTCGACACCGTCGAGAAGCGCCACGCCAAGGCAGAGAAGGCCGCGAAGTCCAACGAGCCGAAAGCCAAAGCCGAGCTCGCCGTGCTGCAGAAGATCCTCGCCGGCCTGAATGCCGGCAAGCCGGCGCGCACCGTCGAGCTGACGACAGAGGAAAGGCCCATCGCCCGCGATCTCTTCCTGCTCACAGCCAAACCGCAGCTCTACGTCGCCAACGTCGACGAGGCCGGCCTGGCAAGCGGCAACACATACACCACCGCAGTGGAAAAACGCGCTGCCGAGGAAGGCAGCCAGGTTGTTCGCATCTGTGGCGCGCTCGAAGCCGAGATCGCGCAGCTCGATCCACCCGAGCGCGATGAATTCCTCGCCAGCATCGGCCTCGAGGAGCCCGGCCTCAATCGCCTGATCCACGCGGCCTATCGCCTGCTCGACCTCATCACCTACTTCACCGCCGGCGTGCAGGAGGTCCGCGCCTGGACCATCCGCCGTGGCACAAAAGCGCCCGCCGCAGCGGGCGTCATCCACTCCGACTTCGAGAAAGGCTTCATCAAGGCCGACTGTTACTCGTCCGACGACCTCTTCTCCCTCGGCAGCGAGCAGGCCGTCCGCGAGAAAGGCCTGCTCCGCTCCGAAGGCAAGGAATACGTCGTCAAGGACGGTGACATTCTCTTCTTCAAGTTCAATGTCTGACGTGCGACCACGGGTCGGCCTCTCCGACCCGGCGCTACGGTATCGCCCCATGGCTTTTCAAGAATTCATACTCCTCCAGGTTGCCCGCCTTCTTCAGCATCGCCTTCACCTCATCCGGAGATAGGTGCTTGCCCAGCGGCGCGCTGCTGTCGGCAATGGCATACGCCGTCACCGCCGTCACCGTCGCGCCCTGCGTCAGGTCTCCGCGCACGACGGAATCAAACGTATCGGACGCCTGATGGTGCAGCTTGTCGTACTTATCCATGTCATTCCACAACACCAGCGAAGGCACGCCCAGCACGTCAAAGCCTGCATGATCGGTCTCGAACAGAAACTCGGTGTCAGAGCTCGTTCCATCCGCTCCCAGCCCTGCCAGCAGTGGGCTCAGCGACGCCACCGCCGGCTTCTCATCTTCGCGCCCCATCAGGTACCATCCCTTCGCCGGCTCCGCTCCCGTATCTGTAATCACCACCGCATCAATCTTCGGCATCTCCGCTTCGTGCTGCCGCGCATATGCGGTCGAGCCCAGCAGACCCTGTTCCTCGCCGCCAAACAGGATGAAGCGCATCGTCCTTCGCGGCGGCCGATTCAGCGCCTCGACGGCGCGCGCCACCTCCAGCACTGTCGCTGCTCCGGTGCCGTTGTCCTGT
Source organism: Acidobacteriaceae bacterium (assembly GCA_036376445.1). Lineage (GTDB taxonomy): Bacteria > Acidobacteriota > Terriglobia > Terriglobales > Acidobacteriaceae > KBS-83. The sequence continues at coordinate 3,346 of DASVAI010000356.1, read as the reverse complement.
GCGCCCGTCCCCGGGTTCCATGAATCCAGGTGCGCGCCCACCACCACCACTTCGTCGGGCGTCTCCCTTCCGCGAATCTCCGCAATCACATTCGGCACCTTCACCTCTTTGCGGATGTGATTGGCAAAGGAGAACTCCACCTTCACCGGCCCGTGCTCCAGCAGGCGCTTCATCAGCAGCACGTCCTCGTGGCCCACCTGTGCCTCTGGCATCGGTTCCACCGCCCCTGAGAAGTTCAGCGATGTCAGGTTCTCGGTCCCGTTCTCCCCGCCTGGCATCAGAATGGCTGCCGGCCCAAGCGAGCGCAGATGCTCAAGGCCCGTAAAGACTGCATTCAGCTTCGCCTTTTCTCCAAAGCTCGCCTCATCCACCAGCGCCACTGCTCCATGCAGCGTCTCCTTCTGCGCATCCAGATCGGCCGGCGTAATGCTCTTCACATACACCACGTCGCCCTTCACTCCACCGTGCGGCGTCGAAGGGCTCCAGCCCACCGAGTAGATGTGCAGCGTATGTTCCACTGGGCTCACCAGCCGCCCCACCGCCGGTCCCTCCGGCTCCCATGTCGCCGGTATCGTCCACTCTTCCGTGTGCACGTTCTGGAGCCCCAGCGACCGGAACTCCTGCTGCGCCCACTCCGCGGCTCGCATGTAATTCGCCGATCCCGTCAGACGCGGCCCGATCAGGTCCGCAAGATGGCGGTCATATTCATAAGCCTTGCTGTCCAGCATGCTGTCGCCAATCAATTGCCGGATTGCAACCCGCGCTTCAGCCGAAACCGGCAGCATCGCCGGCGCCTGGTCGCCCACGCAAAATGCCGGCATGCCCACTGCAAACACGCCCGCTATCAGAAAGGAAAGCCCAACAACACGTCTCATGAAACCTCTTTCTCTTCGTTCCGGAACAGGTTTGCAGTATCATCTGCCCGCCTTCTCTCAGGCAACAGCGATACGCCAAAACGTTTCCTAGACTTTTCCGATCATTCCCCGATGGGCAAAATGTCAACAGCCCCGGCACAATTGCGTATAGCATTCCCCGCGAGAGGACATTACAGATGCACGTACGAGGATTTCTTCTGACGACCCTGGGCATGATCGCCATGTTCGCGTTGGCAGCGCCTGCCGCTAAAGCACAGACCATCACGTGCTCCTCCGACAACGGCCAACGAAACTACTGCCCGGCAAACACGAAGGGCGCTGATGTCCGCATGGTGCGTCAGCGCAGCGACGCGCGCTGCACCCAGGGCTACAGTTGGGGCTACGATCGCCACGGCATTTGGGTCGACCGTGGATGTCGCGCCGACTTCATCGTCACCAACCGGCCCGAACGTCCTGGAGGCGGACCGGGTTATGGTGGTCCTGGCTACGGAGGCGAGCAGACCATCACCTGCTCCTCCGACAACGGCCAACGAAACTACTGCCCGGCAAACACGAATGGGGCTGATGTCCGCATGGTGCGCCAGCGCAGCGACGCGCGCTGCACCCAGGGCTACAGTTGGGGCTACGATCGGCGCGGTATCTGGGTCGACCGTGGATGTCGCGCCGACTTCATCGTCACCAACCGGCCCGGACGTCCTGGCGGCGGACCGGGTTATGGTGGTCCAGACTACGGAGGCGCACAAACCATCACCTGTTCCTCTGACGACGGAGGCCGCAGATTCTGCGGTGCCGACACCCGCAACGGTGTGCGGTTAGTCCGCCAGCGCAGCGATGCCCGCTGCACGCAGGGATATAGCTGGGGCTACGACCGACGCGGCATCTGGGTCGATCGAGGCTGCCGCGCCGACTTCGTCACGCGCTGACAAGACGAGAAGGCCGGAGCAACTCCGGCCTTTTCTTGTTTGCTGGAGAACTGGTGGTACTTATAGCGTTCGGGGAGTGTTCGTCCCAAAACGTAATCGAGAAATTGCTTTAGAAAAGGAACAACAATAAGTACACTTTTGACACCCGTAACTCAAACAGTCGAGGTGGGCCTTGAGAATCAAGACATTAGTAGCAATAACTTGTCAAGATTTTATTTCCTTATCTGCTTAGCCCTGCTAGCAACCACCTTTTCCGCTGGTACGGCACAAACAAAGCCTGCACCCGCTCCGCCGCAAAACGCTGTGCCCGTTCAACCGGTACGTCTGCCTAAACTGGGGACCTCACCTCGGGAGACACAATCAATCGGTTGAATTGATCACTGACTTTCTCCTCCGCTGACAAGCGAGAAGGCCGGAGCAACTCCGGCCTTCTCGTATCTCTAGAACTCACTTCCGAAGATAAGCGTCCGTCCCGCTGATCCAGTCCGCCCGCGGCGGGCAAAACACATCCAGATCCACAGTGTCCTCCAGCGCCTCTGCGCTGTGCGGAACGTTCGCCGGGATCACCAGGATCTCTCCCGCCCGAACTGTAACCTCGCCGTCCGGTAAGACAAATTTCAGTGCGCCTTCAACAATGTAGGTGATCTGCTCATTCTCATGGCTGTGCAGCGGTACGGCTCCGCCCGCGCGAAGCACCAACCGAGCCAGCATGCCCTTCTCGCCCCAGACAAACTGTCTCTCAATCAGCGGATTCAGGCGTTCCATCGGCATCTCCGCCAGGCGAATGTGCTGGACCTCCGACGATCTCTCCTTCTCGGCTTCGCTCATCTGCATATCCTTTCGCGCGCGCCGATTATAGCAATCAGGAACGCAGCCCTGGTTTGTCTCGCGTCTCTGTACAGCAGAAATTGCCGCCGCCATATACTGACCTCCCATGGAAACTGGACTTCGCAATCGCGTCGCCATCGTTGCCGCATCCAGCAAAGGGATCGGCCGCGCCACCGCATTGGCTCTTGCTGCCGAAGGCGCACACCTCGCCCTCTGCGCACGGAATCGCGATGCACTTGAACAAGTCGCGGAAGAAGCACGGCGGCAGCATGGTGTCACTGTTTACACCGACACTTTCGACGTCGCCGACGATCTCCTCGTCCGCCAATTCGTCGAAGCTGCTCACCGTCAATTCGGGCGAGTCGATGTTTGCATCACCAATGCCGGCGGCCCCCCGGCTAAGCCCTTCCTCGAAACCGCAATGCCCGAATGGGATGAGGCCTATCGACTGAATCTCCGCAGCATCATCTCCTTCGCGCATGCAGTATTGCCGTACATGCAGCAGGCGCGCTGGGGCCGCATCGTGACCATCACATCCATCACCGTGAAACAGCCTGTCCCGGAGCTCGTGCTTTCCAATTCGATACGCGCGGGTGTGCTGGGACTGGTGCGTTCGCTCGCCACGCAATTCGGCCCCGACAACATCACCATCAATAACGTGGGACCAGGTTTTACCGCGACAGATCGCATGAAGGAGCTGGCTGAGGCCAACGCGCGCGC
>DASVAI010000355.1:0-2337 GCA_036376445.1 Acidobacteriaceae bacterium | reverse complement strand
AGCCCGAGCGTTAACGCAATCGACCGCGCATCGAACGAGATCTCGTGCAGGCGCGGAAGATTGGCAGGTCCGATCGACGTCAGGAACCACAATCCAGCCTGCGCAATACCAATGCCGGCCGCGCCGCCCATCAGCGCGAGCAGCACGCACTCGCTCAGCACGTCGCGAGCTATGCGCGCCCGCCCTGCCCCCAGTGCCGCCCGAATCGCCAGTTCTCGCTGACGCCCTTCGATACGCACTAGGAGCAGGTTTGCGATGTTGGTACAGGCAATCAGCAGCACCACGCCGATGGTCCCCATCACCACCCACAGCACGTTGCCCACGTTGCCGATCACTTCCTGTTTCATGGGGCGAATGGCGCCCGAGATCCTCCACGTGCGGTAGAAGTGCGGGTCGCCGCCGTCGTTATTCGTCCACGAATCCATCCAGATTTCGAGCATGCGCCCGATGTCCGCGTCCGCCTCGCCGATCGTCACGCCTGGTTTCAGGCGAGCTATCCCGTTATAGCCGAAGCCCGCCAGGATCTGGCGTCGCGGATCGAACGCCAGCGGGATAAGCAAGTCGAAATCTTGGTTCTCAACCTCAAAACCTTGCGGCATCACGCCGACGATCTCCCGGGTTTGGGAGTCGACTTGGATGTTTGTTCCGATCACCGACGCTTCGCCTCCAAAACGCCGCTGCCAAAAGTGGTAGCTCAGCATCGCGACCTTACGGCTGCCCGGAGCTTGGTCGGCCGTCAGTATCCAGCGCCCGGCTCTTGGCGGAACATTTAGCGCCTGAAGCACTCCATCGCTGATGTACGTTGTGTGTACCTCTTCGGGCTGCGCGATCCCGGTCACGTTGGCTGTACCCGAAATCCACACTCCGATGGACTGAAATGCGCGGTTATGTTCGGCGAAGGTCAAATACATCGACGGCGAAAGGCGCAACCCCTCGGCGAAATTGGCCAAGCCTGCTGCTCCCGGAGCGTGCAGCCACACTGCCGCCAGTTGTTCCGGCTGGGGATAGGGCAGCGGCTTGAGCAGGATGGTTTCGAGGATGGTAAAAACGGCCGCATTGGCGCCAATGCCGATGGCCAGCGTCACAAGGACCGTTGCTGCGAAGCCAGGCGATCTCTTCAACAGGCGGACAGCAACTTTGAGATCGGTAAGAAACGATTCAAGCCTTGGCCACTGCCAGACCTCGCGGCTTTTCGTCTCCACAAGAGTCGGATTTCCAAACGCACGAAGGGCTGCCTGACGGGCCTCGGCGCGCGATAGATTCTCGAGCCGCATAAGCTGCTCGATCTTCTCCTCGAGGTGCTCGCGCATTTCTTCGGCCAGTTCGTCGTAAAGGCCGCGCCGGCGGAAGATTCGTTCAAGCCAGCTCATCCGACTGAGTCCTCCCTAGGAGTTTGCTGCGCGCCTTGCAGGGCCGAGGACCATCTGGATACCTTCGAGCATACGGTCGAAGCTAGAGATCTCGCGCTCGAGGTGGCGCAAGCCTGCCGCGGTGATCTGATACACGCGTACCCGCCGGTTGGTGGAAGCGGAAACAGTCCACTCGGCCTTGACGAGTTTCGCTTTAAGCAGCCGCTGCAGGGCTGGATACAACGAACCCTCTTCAACCTGAAGGAGGTTCTGCGAGCGCTGCTGGATATGCTGCACCAGGGCATACCCGTGTGCCGGCTGGCGGCGCAGCGATTCGAGAATCATCATCTCCAGCGCGCCGGGAAACAGATCGCGTGAGGCGCTCGTACTACTTTCCATAAAGCATTGACCAACCATGCCTAGAGTAAACAAGCAAGAGCCAAAAGTCAAGCTAAAACGTGATGCAAGAATTGATTCGCATGTACTTTGTTCTCCTGGCTTGCGCATCGGTTCTGTTCGCCACAGGAGGTCTCTTCATGAAGTATTCGGACGGCATGATGAAACTTGGACCGGCCGTTGCGGTCCTCGTTCTCTTCTGTGCCGGAGCAGCATGCCAGGCCCGCGCGATGAAGAACGCCGATATGGGCGTGGTCTACATTTTCGTCCTAGGTCTTGAGGCCGTCACCGCAATGCTGTTGAGCGTATTGGTCCTAGGCGAGCGCGCAACGGGCGGCAGAATTTTCGCCACTGTCCTTGTGGTTGCGGGCATCGCTCTCTTGCAGCGCTCCTGAACAGCGCACTCTACAAAGCGCGTTCGGCGACTTCAGTCAGCTCAGCCGCCGTGAGCGGAATTAGATTGGCTTTCATGCTGCTGGCTCGCGCGGCTTTTTCCACCAGCTCCGGAATCTGTTCGCCCTTCAACCCGAAGCTGCCAAGACTCGGAATGGCAAACTCCGAGACCAGGTCCGTCAGCCAGCGCACGAGGTCA
>DASVAI010000352.1:0-9737 GCA_036376445.1 Acidobacteriaceae bacterium | reverse complement strand
CACTCGCTCTGTGTTACAAGGCGGACGCGCCGTCATCTCGATCAGCGGCGCGAGCGATGTTCCCGTGGGGGCATTGGTGTGCAACCTGGCGGGAGCGCCGCAGCTCCAGGTCAGCGAGTCGCATTTCCTCGGCAATCGTGCTCGCGGCATTGTGGCCCACGCAAATGTCACCATCACGAACAGCGAGTTCTCCGGCTGCTCACTGCCGGCGATTCTGCTCGCTCCTGATGCGCACTGGATGGAAGGGCCCGCTGTACAGAAGGTCGTGATCCGCGACAATCACTTCTCCAACTGCGCCTATGGCAAGCCCGATGCGTCCCAGGGCGTCATCACGATTGACACTACCCACGATGCGCGCCCGGAGCGATCCGGAGGCCCGCAGGTGAACAAAGATATCGTGGTCAGCGGCAATACTTTTGATCCTTCACCGGCCCCAGCCATCTACTGTGCACACGCCTCGGGCGTTTCGCTTCTGAAGAACACGTTCGCACCGCGCACATTCCCTATAACGCTTACGGGGCGCATTGGAGCGATGAAAGCGGCATCACCGATGCAGACTGCTGCGACAGTCGGCGATCCGGTTGTCATCGTGGATTCGGACGAATTGGACCTGAAGGAGAACACCAGTACGACCGGCGCGGTAATCGTGCTATCGCGCTGCACCGGCGTAGACGCCGCTTCAAACGTGCGCCTTACAGTACAGCGCGCAACATCAATGTGAAGCTACCGCTTCCTGGTATTCGGCCTTCGCAGACGGAAGCGACCGGTCGAGCAGGCTGCCGTAATAACTGCGATACCACTCCACAAACCGGGCCACGCCCTCTTCAATGCGCACCGCTGGACTGTATCCGGTCAGCGCCGCAAGATCATCGACAGAGGCGAACGTCGTGTACACGTCGCCCTTCGCCATCGGCGCAAGATCTACCTTCGCCTGCACGCCGAGCGCTTCTTCGATCACGCGGACCATGTACAGCACTTCTACAGGACGATTGTTGCCGATGTTCAGGATCCGCATCTTGGCATCGGACAGCAGACCTTCCGCTCCAGCAACGGTGGGTGGCTTGTCGAGCACGCGGACCACGCCCTCAACAATGTCATCGATATAAGTAAAATCGCGGCTGAGCTGGCCATTGTTATAAAGCTGGATCGACTTACCCGCCAGGATCGCATCGACAAATTTGAAGATCGCCATATCCGGGCGACCCCAGGGACCATACACGGTAAAGAAGCGGAGCCCGGTCATCGGGACGCCGTAAAGATGACTGTATGCATGCGCGAAGAGCTCATTGCTCTTCTTCGTGGCCGCGTACAGGCTTACCGGATGATCAGTTCGATCAGACTCGCGGAAAGGCACGGAAGTATTCGCGCCATACACCGAGCTGGAAGACGCAAAGACCAGATGCTCGCATTCATGGCGGCGAACAGCCTCGAGAATGTTGAGAAAGCCCACGACATTGCTGTCCACATAAGCGCGCGGATTCTCAAGCGAATAGCGCACGCCCGCTTGCGCGGCCAGATGAATCACTCTGCGGAACTCGCCTTCCTCAAACACACGGCGCATCCCGGCTTCATCCGCGATATCGATCTCGTGAAATGCAAAATGCGGTGAGTCGCACAGATGTCCCAGGCGCGCACGCTTCAGCCGCGGGTCGTAATAGTCATTCAGATTGTCGATGCCCACGATATCGCAGCCCATGTCCACAAGCCGGCGCGCAACGTGAGCGCCGATGAATCCCGCGGCGCCGGTCACAAGAATCCGCTCGCGTCCATTCTGATGAAACTTCATAGTCTTCCTCCCGCAGGTGTTAGTAAGCGCCGTCTCCGGAGATGACGACTCGCGCAGTGCGCGCCAGGATGTGCAGATCGAGCCACGGCGACCAGTTCTTCACGTAGTAGCAGTCCAGCTTCACGCGGTCAGTCACGTTCGTACGGCTTCTGCCCGAGACTTGCCACAATCCGGTGAGTCCTGGAGTGACGCGGCAATACATGTCGAAGCGGTCGCCGTAGAGGCTTACCTCTTCATCGACGATCGGGCGCGGACCCACCAGGCTCATCTCCCCACGCAGCACGTTCCATAATTGCGGCAGCTCATCCAGGCTCGTGCGGCGAAGGATTTGTCCCACGCGGGTAACACGCGGGTCGCGAGACAGCTTGCGGCTGTTCTTCCACTCCGCGTTCAGCACCGGATCTTCCGCGAGCGCACGCTGCAGCACCGCATCGCCGTTCTGATACATCGTGCGGACCTTCCACACATGAATCGTGGAGTTGTTCTTGCCAATCCTGCGATGGCGATAGAACATGCCGCCCTTGGATTCCAGCGAGACAATCAGGCCCACCACCAATATCAACGGCACCGCGATCGGGGCAATCATGCAAAGCAGCGCCACGTCCAGCAGCCGCTTGGCTATCTTAGGCAGCGGCCGCAGCAGGCTTCTTCCCACTTCCATCGTCAAAATGCCCCCAACGTCCTGCGCCGCGGCGCTCAGGCTGTAATGCGAGAACGCGTCGCTGACCAGCATGAGTTTGGGAAACATACTTTCGAAGGCTTCGAGCTCGCGCAGCCGAAGAGCCGGGCTCTCATCGGGAAGCGCAATCAGCGCCTGTCGAATGCCGGCAGAGCGCAGCGCGGATGCGTGACGATAGTCCAGAACCGGCACCGTATGCTTGCCGACCGCGGCTCCTGATTCGGCCAGGATCGCAACCGCCTTGATGCCGATGCGCGGATCTGTGTCCAGCAGCCTCAGCACGCGATTTGATTCTTCACCCGTGTGAAAGACCACCACCGGAACGCCCCACCACCCTCTGCGCGAGAAGAGAGAGCGCGCCACCGAGCGGAGGATCGGCACGGTGAAGATCGCCATCACCCAGGCGATCAGGAAGACGGACCGGGAGTAATACATCTGCCCGTGATCCATGAACATAAGCGCGGCAAACATGGTGAAGCTCACCGAGATAGCTGCGGTTGTCCGCTCCAGCTCCGTAACGCCGTTGTAGACAATGCCCGGATAAAGGCGCAGCGAGGCAAACACGGCAAAGCAGATGAGAAATCCGGGCCATAGCCGGAGATACAGACTCGCCTGCAGATTGCCGCCGAGAGATAAGGTCGTGAGATATCCGACGCAGATTGAGAACAACAGTCCGATCGCGTCGCAGACAGCCAAAATGGCCGCGCATTTCCGGGGCCTACACAAGACCCTGGGAACTCGAACCATTTGAAATGGCAGTTCATTCAGTGAGGCGGATGCTAGCGCCGAAGCCATAGAATTCCTGCTTTTTGCAATTGGTATGTAAGCGAGATTAGCGAGAGAACTTAAAGTCCTTCCCGGCGCGAGGGTTAAAAAAAATTCATAATTTCGCCGCCTCATGTGTGCTCGGGAGGCGCAGCAGCGAGAAATCATTCTTATAGCGAAGCTTAAGGGGGATAGCTGTCAGATGTGGAAAGCGACGCCTGAATTAAGGCTTCCGCGCGGTGCCTTCCTGTGTGCGCATCACGGTCGTGCGGTTCGTGACGACACAATCGACAATGCTCGCGGCCGTTTGCGCAATCGTGTCTCCAAAAGGAGCTACGCGGTCCAACTGTGCAAAGCGTTCCATGCGGCGAAACAGCAGGAACCGGTTCGTATCTCCGCCTGCCACAACCTGGTAGAGCTCCGAGCTGAATAGTCCGGCACGATGCGCCTCCGGCAACTCCACCTTGTGGAGATACTCGAGCAGCGCAGGCAGCGTTCCGGGTCGAATGGTGAAGTCGGTCACGATGACAAGGCTGCCTGGATTGGACGAGGCGTATGACACCTCATCATGCAATGTCATCGCCGACTCGCGATTGCTCGTGATAGTTGGTTCCCGCCGTTTGTCCAGCTCAATTGCCTGTTCCGGTGTAAGTCCCTTGCTCGTGTAGGTGCCCTCGTCGTAATGGCGGAAGCTGCTGAAGCGGAGCAGTGTGAAGAAGAGATTGCCGGGCGAGAATGTCGTCGGGCTGAAGACGAGGCACTCCGGCGCGCCACCCCGCAGAACCGCTGCGCAGTAGTCTTTCTGGGCTCTCTCGAATTCCCCTGCCTTACCATCGGCAGCGGTCGTCTCCTCCAGCAAGAAGCGCTGCTGCGCGCGTACGAGAGGGCTGAGGCAGAACGCAGAGAAGAACAGCATCAGGCAAACCCGTGAAAAGCGGGAGCGCTGGCGGACCGCCGTCATCGCAACTCCGCAATAGCAACTGCATCCATGTCGTCGAACGCCTGGTTCTCGCCACCCATCGCCCAGCAGAAGCCATACCGCGTCGTGCCTGCGCCGGCATGAACGCTCCACGCCGGCGAGAGAACGACCTCCTCCGTGCCGACGAGCAGGTGCCGCGTCTCCTGCGGCTCTCCCATCACATGCAGAACGCGTTGCGACGGATCGAGATCGAAGTACATATAGATCTCACTGCGGCGGCGATGCGTATGCGGCGGCATCGTGTTCCAGCACGAACCCTCGTCGAGCAGCGTGTAGCCCATCACAACCTGGCAGCTCGCGATGCCATCCGGATGGATGCGCTTGTAGATGGATCGGGCATTGGCTGTAGCCTGCGAGCCGAGGCGCAATTCCGTGCCGCTTTGGTGCGTGGCAAGTTGCGTCGGCAGTATTGCATGGGCCGGGTAGCTGACCAGATAGAAGCGCGCGGGATCGCCCGGCGCGGTGCTCACGAAGGCCACGTCTCGGCTGCCGCGACCGATATAGAGGCAGTCCAGCCGATTCATGGCGTAGGAGCGCCCGTCGACCAGGATTGCTCCCTGGCCTCCGATATTCAGTACACCGAGTTCGCGTCTCTCGCAGAAAAATTCGGCACGCATTTCAGAATCGGCCGTCAACGGAAGAGGCGAGTCCAGCGGTACGACGCCGCCAACAATCGCCCGATCCAGATCGGTTGAAGCAAGCCTCAATTGGCCGGGCGTAAACAGTCCTTCAATCAGGAAGCTGCTGCGCAACTCGGCTGTGCTCATGCGCGCTGCGCGAATCGGGTCGGGCATGATGATGTGCCGCATTCTTGGGCTGATCTCCAATCGCGAAAGTGTCAGGGATGCGCAGGCGCGGGTGCAGCGGATTTGACTACAAAGACCGTGATGCTCTTCCCCGGCGCCTCGATGGCTTGGTGTGGCGTGCCGGATGGGATGAACATGATGTCGCCTTTGTGCAGCGAGTGACTCTGCGCTCCTTCGAGGCGCATCCCGCGCACCTCTCCATCAGCCTCATCATGACGATCGACGATGGCGCCGCCGGTCAGTTCCGTTCCCTCGCCATCGAGCACGATCAGATAATCGCACCAATGCGCGTGGAGCTCAGCGCCACCGCTGCTGTTACGTGTTGTAAGCATGGTGTACTGGTTCGGAAGCCGCGTCAGCGTCGATCCCGCGCTGCCGTTCGTGGCCGCAGCCTGCGACAAGAGCGTCGTCGCGTGCTGATTCAGGTCTTTCGATGTCCACAGTTGCACCGTTGGCGCGCTCGGCTGCGAAATCGCGGGACTCTGCCCGATGGTAGCCGGCGCCAGAGCGAGAACTCCAACAAGCCCCCCGAAACAGCATGCGGCAACAGTCCGGTACATGAATATCCTTTCGCTTCGCAGCAGGTCGGCGTGCTTGCCGTACACGAAACCATGCACGTAAAGTCGGTGGCATGTCCAGCCCCGCTCCAGATGCATCTGCATTTTCCCTCTCGCCCTCGCGTCTTTTCTCCCTGGAGAATCGAGTCGCACTGGTAACGGGATCGGCCAGCGGTCTTGGCGCATCGATGGCGCGGGCGCTTGCCGCAGCTGGAGCAACGGTCGCGGTGCACGGCAACCGGCGACCGGCCGATGAGATTGCCGTCTCTCTTGGCGAGCGCTCTGCGGCATTCGCAGCCGATCTCAGCAGACCGGAAGCGGCCACCGCGCTTTTCGAAGAGGTAAAGGCCCGCTTTGGAAGAGTCGACGTGCTGGTCAACAACGCGGGCACGATTCATCGCGAGCAGGCAATCGATCTTTCGTTGGAAGACTGGCAGCGTGTTCTGCAGGTCAATCTCACGAGCAGCTTTCATCTCGCGCAAATGGCCGCGAAAGATATGTTGCGGCGCAACAGTGGCGGCAAAATTATCAATATTGCGTCGCTGCTCAGCTTTCAGGGAGGCGTTCGCGTCGCGGCTTATGCCGCCAGTAAAGGCGGGATCGCGCAGATGACCAAGGCGCTGGCGAATGAATGGGCGTCGCGGAACATCCAGGTGAATGCCATCGCGCCGGGTTACTTTGCAACCAGCAATACAGAGGCCTTGCGGCAGGACCCGGTGCGTCAGCAGCAGATCCTGGACAGAATTCCCGCAGGACGCTGGGGCGAGCCTGAGGATCTGGCGGGTGCAGTGATTTTTCTCGCCTCTGCCGCCAGCAATTATGTGAACGGAACTGTCCTGACGGTGGACGGCGGATGGCTGGGCCGTTGATAGGACCACGCGTCCTTACCAGTAACTACGATGAAGGAAGCCAGATGGCCAAGGCCTTGGCGTCAACTTAGAGGAGATCCAGAAATGCATCGCCCAATCGCGCTGTCCATTTTTTTCCTAATTGCTTCTCTGGGCTCCGCATCCGCTCTTGAAACACCCCGCGTGGTTCGCTTCACAAGCCCCGATTCAGTGGAAGTCTCTGTGGGCGGCGGTAAATTAGCGAGCCTCCGCCCGGGGGAACAACTGGGTCGCTGGACCCTAATGGCATTGATTGGCAATGCTGTAGGCCACCCTGGCAAGCTCGCGGTGATGGAAGACTTCAGCACCATGAATGGTGAGCTCGTCTTTGTGGATGACGCGGGGGTTAAGCTCGATCTCCCTAAAGCTTCTGAACCAACATCCCCCGATCCTTCGAAGCCTCTGTATTTCGGTCACACGATTGAAGAAGTAATGAAAAGCCCGACGGACCTCCTCGGCAACGACATGCTTTCTCGACGTGGGGATCCTGATTACGCGCAAGTGGCCTCAGCTTTGCCACCGATCCAGAAAATGCAAACGTACGGATTTGTCGGCACGGAACAGACTTTCGACAAGGTGGGCTTTGAATACGGCGGGCGCACTCCGGATTTCGATCCCGCAATTTACTTTGATTCGGTCGCTGCCAGTCGAGACAATCGAACTGTCCGCACCGGCTTAGTTGGCGGTTATCTGCCGGTGATTCGTTTTGTTTATCCGGAAGCGGACAACAGCTGGGTGGAAATGCTCGCATTCGCTCCGCTGCGAATATCGAACCAGAACGACCGGATTCAGCCTGTATGGTATCGCGTGGCGCACATTGACCACGGCGCATTGAAATGGGTCAAATACATCGACTCCTACCAACCCTTCCCTCCCCGTACTGCATATAAATCATCCGGCTTCTACGAAGACCTCATGCTTCTTCATTCGGGATGGAATAAGGTTTTAAGTCCCGCAATGCAAATTGATGTTCCCGATCCGCGATTCTCCAATATGGCGCGGTACTCATTGATCGAAGAAATGTCTACGCGCATTGGCGATTACCCCAAATACGGAGTGCTTGATCGTAACTACGGCGGAAGCGAGCACGATGGGTTCCCGGATACTTTTACGGTAGATACCACCGCCATGCTCGAATGGGGACTGATCGATCAGGCAGGACGTTATATCAATAACTACTTTGAAAGATTCGTTAAGGACGACGGTTCGATTCTTTATCGCGGGCCAGAAACCGGACAATACGGGCGCATGCTTACCGTAGCGGCGCAATATTTCAATTACGGCGGCGACCCCGCTCTCCTGCTGAAGCTCAAGCGTCGGATCGACGGCGTTTCCACGCTGCTGCTTACTTTGCGCGACCGCGCCAAACGTCTACCTTCCTCCAGCCCAGCGTATGGGCTGATTGCCGGATGGTCCGAAGCCGACGCCTCCCTTGAGCCCCACCCGGAGCGTTACATTCAGCCCTACTTCTCGAATAGCACGGAGGCAGCTCGTGGTTTTCAGGAGACTGGCCGGGTTTGGAAAGCAATCGGCAAACAGAAGAACAACGCCGAACTCATTCGCTGGGGAGCAAAGCTGGAACATGAATCATCTGAGTTGAAAAGTGACATCCAGAATTCGATTTCTCGATCCATCCTCAAGGACGGCGATCAAAGTGCGCTTCCGGCGATTGCTGGCGCCAGCGAGCCCTTTCATATTGCTGTCCAGAAAGACACATCTAATCCGCAATACCGCTCTTATCGAGCATTCATGGAAATGCTGTACTCGGGAATTCTCTCGGACGCTCAGGTCAAAATGATCGTAGGCTATCGCTCGCGTCATCACGACATTATTCTTGGGATGCCTACGGCATACGGGTACAACACCGGGGAGCTTGCCGGTTTCCTTTCTTATGGTCACGGCTTCGCACTTATTCAACACGATATGATTCGGCAAGCCCTGCTTCTTACCTACACCGATATGGCGCACCAATACACGCGTGGAAACTGGACAGCTCCCGAAACACGGAGCATTCTTCCTGATAAGTCAGCCGCGCCGTACTGCACTCCTGCGCAGCTGGTAGAGCCTCTCATGGCAAAATGGCTGCTGGTTTTTGAAGATCCGCAAACAGACAGTCTCTGGCTTGCGAAAGGATCTCCTCGTGATTGGCTCGCAGACGGGCAATCGATATCAGTGCGTAACGCTCCCAGCCGGTGGGGTAAGGTTAGCTACTCCATCCACTCGCATATTGCAGATGGCAAAATTGTCGCCAGAGTTACATTGCCTCCGAAGCAGGCAGTGCAGACTAAACTTCGCTTTCGCGTGCCCGGCGAGCCTCCGCTGAAATCGATAATGATCGATGGCCGCCCGTGGAAAAATTTCGATGCCGAAAGCGAGACGATCACGCTTCCCGCAGTGCCCGGGCACGAACTGAGCATCATAGCCAACTTCTGATGTCCAGGAGGAAGGCAGGTCGCGTGGCAGCCACGGGTGAATTGCACGAGTTACTGAAAGAACTGGAGGCGCGGGTCGGAATCGAACCGACGCATAAAGGTTTTGCAGACCTCTCCCTTACCACTTGGGTACCGCGCCGTCTTGCGGAGGGAAGTTGTGGCGGTGTGGCCAGGTCGTCACGCCGGCACGATAGCAGATTTTCTCGCTATCTGGAGCGGGAGACGGGACTTGAACCCGCGACCCTCGCCTTGGCAAGGCGATGCTCTACCACTGAGCTACTCCCGCTGAAGTACTTTGTGAGTATATCGGGGGCTGGAAAACGGGTCAATTCGCCGTCGGATCCTTCTCCGGCGGGCTAGAACACCAGGCAGGCGCTTCAGCGAATGCCGGCAGCAGCGTCGGTGTCCTGCTCCAGCAGATGCCCGTCGCGGATATGCAGGATACGATCGCCGATCCCCGCCGCCTCCGGATTGTGGGTAATCATCAGCACAGTCTGGCGAAGCTCCTGGTTCGAGCGCCGCAGCATATTCAGAACAGCATCCGAGTTGGCGGTATCCAGGTTGCCCGTCGGCTCATCCGCCAGCACCAGCGCCGGCCGCGTGATCAGCGCGCGTGCAATGGCGACGCGCTGCTGTTCTCCGCCCGAAAGTTCGGAGGGGCGGTGGTCCAACCGGCCCGCAATGCCCAGCAGATCGGCCAGGTGGTTCAGGTACTTCTCATCCAGCGGCGGCTGCTTCTCTATGGCGTCGCGCTGGCTGATCTCGTAGGCGATCTCGATGTTTGCCCGCGCGCTGAGTGTTGGCAGCAGATTGAATTTCTGAAAGACAAATCCAATCTTGCGGCCG
>DASVAI010000288.1:0-10675 GCA_036376445.1 Acidobacteriaceae bacterium | reverse complement strand
CAGAAGTTTGAAGCCGATCAGCAGAAGATGCAGGAGCGTCGTTCACAAATGCAGGGTGCCGCCGGCGAGGCCCCGCCTCCGCAACCGCCGCAGTAACGGTAACCTGCACGGTTGAAGCAAGAAGGGTCGCTCCACAATCTGTAACAAAAGCCGCGGTCTGAAGGATAAGAAGCGATGTTCGGAGTTTCCGGACATCGCTTTTGCTTAGGATTTATGGGTACGAGACGCGCGGCGGTTAGGCCCATACCGCAGCTCGCAACTGCTTCCCGTACAGATGTGCAGCATGCGTTTTCAGGTTGGCCTTATTCCCGCGCCTCGGACATATACCACAAAAATGCCCCCGCTCCCGGTTCGGCGAACTGGTGCTGCGCCCCCCGAAGATTGGGGGTGTTGGTAAGATTGAAGCCTCTGCTTTGTACTTCAGCGTCATGCCTTCGCGGATTGGGAATTTCTTCTCGAATCCGAGAGCCGTCTGCTGTGCCCAGACGTTGCGCAAAACCGTTCTTCTCGGCAGTTTCGTGACCGCGCCCGGACACATGCATTACACTGTGACACGTTCTATCGGCGTTCAGGGCTGACAAGCCAGCTCTCATAGAGGCCCTCCGGCAATGGAGAATCGGAAATGGCAGCAGGGTTTCTCATAGCGCGAGCTTTCGCGTGAGAGTTTGTTCGGCGGGATCTAAGCTCCGAAGAATCAGTGACCTGGCTCGGATGGCATTTTGCTGCTTACATTTCGGATAACCGTGACTGGCCTGTTCTGTCTGCGCGGTGGCACAATAGACGGTTTTGTAGCCTAAGCCAGCAAGCAGGAGTGATATGGGCGCGGCAATCGCGAGCAGTGTTTCGAAAAGTTTGTTGGAGGGACCGCATGTTCACCGCAATCTGTCCACGCCCCAACTGGTCGAGGCGGCGATTGCGCGAGGCGAAGCGAGCCTTGCATCGAATGGCGCCATCGTCGCGCTGACCGGAGCTCGCACCGGCCGGTCGCCGCGCGACAAGTTTCTGGTGAAGGACGCGCTGACTGAATCGCGTGTCGATTGGGGCAGGGTGAATCAGCCCTTCCCGCCGGAGCGATTTGAGGCGCTGCTGGGCCGCGTCGAGCGGCACATGCAGGAACGCGATCGCTACGTGCTCGACCTGTATGCCGGCGCCGATCCACATTACCGCCTGCCCATCACCGTGGTGGCCGAATATGCGTGGCACGCGCTTTTCGTGAAACAGCTCTTCGTGCGTCCCAGCGTCGACGAGTTCCCAACCCACTCGGCGGAGTTCACCGTGATTGCCGCGCCGGAGTTTGAGGCAGTCCCGGCGCGCGACGGTACGACGTCTTCGACCTTCATCATCACCGACTTCACGCGTAAGATTGTGCTCATCGGCGGCACGAAATACGCCGGCGAGATGAAGAAGTCCATCTTCGGGGTTATGAACTATCTGCTGCCGGAGCGCGACGTCTTCCCGATGCATTGCTCCGCGAATATCGGCGCGGACGGCAAGACAGCGCTCTTTTTCGGTCTCTCCGGTACCGGCAAGACGACGCTTTCCGCCGATCCGCATCGCCGGCTCATCGGCGACGACGAGCACGGCTGGGGCGAACGCGGCGTGTTCAACTTTGAGGGTGGCTGCTATGCAAAGTGCGTCGACCTGAGCGAAGAGAAGGAGCCGCAGATCTATCACGCGATCCGATTCGGCTGCGTGCTCGAGAATGTTGTGATCAATCCGCGCACCGGCGAACCGGATTACGAAGACATCCGCTATACCGAGAACACGCGCGCTGCGTATCCGGTGGAGTTCATCGAGAACGCCGTGGTTCCCGGCGTTGGGGGCCAGCCGGCGAACGTGCTCTTCCTTGCGGCGGACGCATTCGGCGTGCTGCCGCCGATCGCGAAGCTGAATCCCGAGCAGGCGATGTATCACTTTCTCTCGGGCTACACGGCGAAGCTTGCAGGTACGGAAGCAGGCCTCGGCTCTGAGCCGGTGCCGGAGTTCTCCACCTGCTTCGCGTCACCGTTTCTGCCGCTGGCTCCGAAGGTGTATGCGGCGATGCTGGGCGAGCGCCTCCGCCAATATGGCGCGCAGTGCTGGCTGGTGAACACCGGATGGACCGGTGGCGTTTTCGGCGTGGGCCGTCGCATGAGCCTGCCGCACACGCGCGCTCTGGTCACGGCGGCGCTGGATGGCAGCCTGGCCGGCGCGGAGTTCACTGCAGAGCAGGCATTCGGGCTGAGCATTCCGAAGCACTGTCCGGGTGTGCCTGATGAATTGCTGAATCCGCGCAACGTCTGGGCAGATAAAGCGGCCTATGATCGCCAGGCCGCAGGGCTTGCTGCTCGGTTTGAAGCGAACTTCGCCCGCTTCGATGCCCCTGCAGCGGTGCGCGCGGCGGGTCCGCACGCGACACGCTAGAGATATGATTTAGCTCATGTTCCTGCGCAGATTGCGCGTTGAATATGCCCGCGAAGGCGAAGCGCCCGCACCGTGTCCGCTCGCATGGATTGACAACTTCGCGATGCGCAACTTCACGAATGAAGCGATCTTCGACGACACACTGCCAATCGCAGATGGCGTGATGGAGATTGGCCTGCGCGTGCCGCTCGACGTGCTTCAGCAGGCAATGAAAGAGTGGTTTCGCAAGAAGACCTACCTGCGCAAGGAAGACCGACTGATGATCCGCGAAGAGCGAAGCACGAAATAGCTGCTACTCCGCTCGCAACACTACCGCCGGTTCAATGCGCGCGATCCGCAGAGCAGGTAACAGGCTCGCAAGCGCGGCAAGACCCATCAGTGCGACGACGGTTGCCGCCAGCGTCACCGGATCGTAGCTGGAAATTCCGAAGAGCGCGCTTTTCATGGCGCGCAGTGTCACGAACGCCAGCGCAAGCCCGGCTGCCAGGCCGACCAGGGCCGGCAGCGCGCCAGAGCGGCCGGCCACGAGCATCGAGTCGGAGATCGGAGAGCCCAGCGCCAGCCGGATGCCGAATTCACGCTGGCGATCTGTTACCACGCTGGATACAAGAGCGAAGATGCCAAGCGCCGCAAGCAGGAGCGCCAGCACGGCAAGCGACGAGAGCAGCGCGACTTCGACGCGCTGCTGCGCGAGCGCGGTGGAGAGCAACTCATCCATGGTGTGGAAGCTGGCGAAGGGTAGGTTGGGATCGACCGCGGCGAGCGCCTGCTGCATCGCGCGCGGCGTCTGCGCATCGAGATGTGTGGAGCGGATGATCCAGCTTGGCTGGAACCAGACGTGCACCAGCGCTAGGAAATCGCTGGGAACCTGCGTGGCCGGAATGTAGAGCGTGCGTTCTGGGCTGATCGGACCGGTATCGTCGAGACCAGGTTTCGCCTGCACATCGTTCACTACTCCGATGATGCGCATCGCTGCCTTATCGTCTCCGAGCATGCGGCCGACGGGATTGGGATCGTGCAGGATCTGCCGGGCGAAGCTCTCGTTGACAATGGCGACCGGCTGGCTGGCTGCCGTATCGCTATCACTGAAAGCGCGTCCGCCGCGCAACCGAATGCCGAGCGCGTCAAAGAAGGCGGGCGTGATGTAGACCTCCGATGTCATGAAGTGCCGGCCCGCCTGTTTGCCGTCCTTGACGGTGACCCCGTTATTCAGCCCGCGCTGATAGGGCAGGCTCAGGCCCACCGCAGCATGGGTAACGCCGGCGATGCGTTTCATTGCCGCGACACTTTCGCGCATCAGCGCGGCAAAGCGCGCCGGGTCATGGTAGCTGGCCTGGTCGAGTGACGCCTGCGCGGTGAGCACGCCGTGTGCATCGAAACCTGGCGGGAGGTTCTGCAGGTGGATGAGCGAGCGGATCAGCAATCCCGAGCCCGCGAGGAGCACGACCGTAAGTGCGACCTCGCACGCGATGAGCACCTGGCGTGCATGGCTGCCGCGCGCGCTTGCGATGGCGCGCTGGCCGAGCACGGAGGCTGGATCCATCCGGAAGATGGTCAGTGCCGGCAGCATGCCGAAGAGCAGGCTGGTGCCGATGGAGATCACGACTGTGAAGAGCAGCACACGGCCGTCCAGCGCCACGCCCCCGAAGGGAACGATCTGAGGCGGCAGCAGGGCGACGAGCGCCCGCAGCAGAGCGATCGCGGTGACCAGCCCGACGATACCGCCGATGATTGCGAGCACCGCGCTCTCCGCCCACATCTGCTGTATCAGGGCGCCGCGTCCGGCGCCGAGCGCGAGGCGCGTCGCCAGTTCGTAGGCGCGTCGGCGCATACGGACGAGCGTCAGGCTGGCGAGATTCGCGCACGCGATCAGGACGATGAATCCGGTTGCGAGCAGCAGGGCGAGAGCGGGATCGTGCTCGCTCGCGCTGAGGTGCTGTTCGAGAGGAATGAATTGAAGCTCACGATGCTCGCCCGGGCGCAGGTCATGCTCGTGCCAGTCCAGCATCTTGGGGTGCAGGCGGGCCAACGCGGCGTTCGCCTCCTGCCAAGTGGCGCCCGGCTTGAGCCGCGCCATAAAGCTATAGTTGGTGCCCCCACCTTCGCCGCTGCGCGACGGCCGGATCGGAGTGTAGATATCCGCTGCGCCGGGAAGTGTAAAGCGGGGACTAAGCAGGCCCACGACTGTGTAGGGCTCGCCCTTGACCAAGATCGCTCTGCCAAGAATATGGGGATCGCTCTGAAAGGAGGTGCGCCAGAGCGGATTGCTGATGATGACCGCGTGAGGTCCACCGTCGCGGTCCTCGTCGGGAGTAAACGTGCGTCCCATCACCGGCAGCTCGCCCAAAACGTCGAAGAAGCCTGCTGAAACGCGCAGAGAGGATACATTGCGGACGCCCGCTGGAGTGCGGATGTTCGTGGCATTCCCGGCTGGCGCACCCAGACTCGACACGGCAGCGATCACCTGCGGCACCTGATCGCGAATCATCTCCCATGTCTCGCCGTCGATCGCCGTGGACGGATCCGGAGCGTCCTGGTTGGACACCATTTCAATGCCGGCCAAGCGATTCGGCTGCGGATAGGGCAGCGGACGCATCAGCAGCGCGTTCACCAGGCTGAAGACAGCCGTGTTTGCGCCGATGCTAAGGGCGAGCGTCAGAACAACGGCAAGCGCAAAGCCCGGCGATTGCGCGAGCCGGCGGAGCGTACCGCGAAACGAGACGAGGGACATGCTTCACCTCGATGAACCTGGGTTGAAGCTGAATACGCAGGCTGGCGCAGCCGCGTTCCCGCAAATGCACTTAGGTTCTGGTCGTCGCGCAACCCGGGCGCATCGTATCGCCTTCTATGCAGACGATGGTGCCTGTTTGGGCCGCGAGGAGGACTGCAATGTGGATAGGAATTGCGATCGTGTTGTTTCTGCTGTGGATCGGCGGGTTCGTGATGTTTCACGTCGCGGGATTTCTGATTCACATCCTGCTCATCCTGGCGGTGATTTCCTTTATCCTTCACTTCGTGTTCGGTCGGCGCTCGGCGGCTTGATCGCCCAGGGGGCCAAATGGAAGAGCGGAAGGTCTTCGCCCGCTGTTGAGACTACTCGTCGTAGTGCAGCAGGCTGAAGACGTCGAGGTCCGGAAAGCGCTCGCGGCCTTTCAGGAAATCGAGCTCGACAGCAAAGCCAAGACCTGCAATGCGCCCGCCGAGCTGGCGAACCAGCTTTACGGTGGCCTCCATGGTGCCGCCGGTAGCGAGCAGATCATCCAAGACCACGACGTTCTGTCCAGGCTCGATAGCGTCCATGTGGATCTCGAGGGAATCGGTTCCGTATTCCAAATCGTAGGTCACCTTCGCGGTGGGCGCCGGCAGCTTGCGCGGTTTGCGCACGGGAACGAATCCGGCATTGAGCCGATACGCCAGTGCGGGTCCAAAGATGAAGCCGCGCGCTTCGATGCCCAACACCAGGTCGATGTCCCGCTCCAGATAATGCGCGGCGAGGCCATCGATCAGCGTGGCGAAGCCGAGCCGATCCTTGAGCAGCGTGGTGATGTCGTAAAAGAGAATGCCGGGCTTGGGGAAATCCGGAACGGTGCGCACGAGGCGCTTCAGTGGCTCGCAATTGATGGGTTCGGCGCTTTTCGTTGTAGCGGACATGCAGCTTACCAGGCTCCTTCGATCTGAAATGGTCCCAGGTCATCAGCTTCGCTGGGATCAAGGTCGCGCTTCTCGATCTTATCGACGCGGCTTCCGCGCGAGCCTTTGGCAAGCTGCGCTTCGAGTCGCTTCAGTTCGTCGTCATCGCCGGAAGCGACGACTTCGACGTGCCCGCTCTCGGTGTTGCGTACCCAGCCGCACAGGCCCAGTGCAGCGGCCTCGCGGTGCACGAACCAGCGAAATCCGACTCCCTGCACGCGGCCTTTGACGAGATAGTAGCGGACCATAAAGCAGTTGCGTGGTCAGTGTTGCAGAGCATGCGAGGGAGTGCAAGCCGGCGCGCTTCCGGACCGGCACTTGCGGCGTACACTGCATATATATAAATCGACGAGAGAACCCCCGAAGGAGCAGTACAGCCATGCGGATGAGCGTGCATTTGAACTTCCAGGGAAACTGTGCCGACGCGTTCGACTTCTATACCAAGGTATTCAAGGCAAACAATCCGTTTCGAATCACGTACGGTGATGCGCCGGCAGAATCGCCTGTGCCGCCGGATTGGAAGAGCAAGGTGATGCATGCTTCCATCCCGATGGGTGATGGATTGCTGATGGGCTGCGATGCGCCTCCGGGAGAGTCGAAGCCGTTCGGCGGTTTCCAGATTTGCTTCGAGTCCAAGGATGAAGCCGAAGTCAGGCGCATTTACGATGCGCTCAAGGAAAGTGGAAGCGTGCATATGCCGCTGGCGCCGACGTTCTGGTCGCCGCTTTTCGGAATGTGTACGGACAAATTTGGTGTGGGATGGATGGTGGGAATGCCGGGGCCCGCGCAGTAGTCTGCGCCGGCCCCGCACGTTTCAGCTAGGCGCGCGAGAGGTAGGCGCCCTCGGCTGTATCGACGCGGATCTTCTCGCCCTCGTTGATGAATGGGGGCACCTGTACGACGAGGCCGGTTTCGAGTGTGGCCGGTTTGGTGACGGACGAGGCAGTGGCGGACTTCAGGCCTGGCTCGGTCTGTACCACGGTCATCTCGACCGTCTGCGGAAGTTCGATGCCAACGGCCACTCCGTCGAAGAACGAGACGCGGATCTGCAAGTTGGGGATCAGGTACTCGACCGAATCGCCGAGCGTGTCGCGCTTCAGATGTGTCTGCTCGTAGTTCTCGGTGTTCATGAAGTAGTAGTCGTCACCGTCGGAGTAGAGGAACTCCATCGCGATTTCGTCGACGATCACGCGGTCGATGGGGTCGGGCGAGCGGAAGCGGTGCTCGAACATGGCGCCCGTGCGCAGGTTGCGCAGTTTGGCCTGGATGAAGGCGCGCAGGTTGCCGGGGGTGCGGTGCTCCACGCTGAAGACGGCGTGGAGTTCGTTGTTGTGCTTGATGATCATGCCCGGACGCATCTGGGTGGCGGGAATCGCCATAACGGATAAAGCTCCTTGCTTGGTGATGAGATGCCACCTGCGATTGGTGGCGAGAGGGCGGTCGGCAGGCGTGCCCGCACCTAAAGTTGAATTGTAGCGCAGGGGCTTCGCTGCTATGGTGGCGACACCATTTGACTTCAGCCGGAAGGAGTGAGAGCCGATGATGCAGCGACGCGAGTTCCTGGCGCACATGGCGCGAGCAGCCGTGGCCGGGGCGGCGGCGCTTCGCGTACCGAGTGCATGGGCGGCGACTGAGTCGCTGACCGGCACGATGCGGCGCGCATCGGTGACGGATTTCGGCGCCGATCCGACCGGGGAGAAGGACTCAACTACCTCGGTGCAGAAGGCGATCGCCGCGCTGGCGAAGCGGAACGCTCGGCTGGTCTTCCCTGCAGGCAAGTACAGCTTTGCCGCGTCGAACGCGGCGGTGATGGAGTTCGACGGCTATGAAGGCTTGGAGATCTTCGGCAATGGCGCTGAGCTCTCCTTCGCCGGCGCGACGCGGCCGCTTCACCTGAGCGGCTGCAAGGACCTGGAGGTCCATGACATCGTCGTTGACTGGACGAGGCCGCCATTCTCGCAGGGCAGTGTTCGCGCAGTGAGCACGCGCAGCATCACGGTCGCGGTCGATGCGTCGTATCCGGTCGATGGATCGGAGCCGGTGCGCGCGGTGTTTGGGCTGGACGGCAAGGACAAGCCCTTCACGGGCGTGCGCAGCTACAGCGCGACTGGCGCGCAATCGAGCGGCCCGCAGACGTTGGAAGTTGCACTGGGCGATGCATCGCTCTTTCATGAGGGCGATCGAGTGGCTGTGCTGCATCCGGCGGGCGACAGCGCGGCGCTGCGGCTGGACGGCTGCGAAGAGATTTTGCTGGAGACGGTGGTGTTTCATACGGCGCCCGCGGCTGCGGTGGTGCTCTCAGGGTGCCGCGACATTACGCTGGACACGGTGCGGGTGATGCCGCACCCGGGCGGTGGCCGCGCACTGTCGTCCTGCGGCGGCGGTATCGAGATACTCGACTGCACCGGCACGGTGAGTGCGCAGCATGCGCTGGTGAACGGCACGGGCGGCGCGGGCATGCGCGTGCAGCAGTCGTACTGGCAACTGAGCCAGGTGGCCGATCCGCAGACCGCGCTGCTGGCAAGCGGGGACGGCAAGCCGGTTCCTGAGTGGCTCCTGCCGGAGCAGGGCGCCTTCCTGCAGATCAGCGAGCCGGGCACGCTGAAGCTGCTGGGCGAGATTGCGGTGGCGAAGGCCGAAGCCGCGCCGGGCGGCATGCGGTTGAGCTTTACCGAGACGCTATCGCCCGCTGTGGGCAAGGGCACGCTCTTCTGCCTGGGCGCTACAAACCAGGCGCAGCTCAAGATGGACGACTGCAAGTTCCTCGGCGGACCCTATGCGGGAATCGTTGCGCAGTCGCGCGCGCGCATTGGCAATTGCAGCTTCAGCGGTTATGCGGGTCCGGCGATTCTGCTGGCGCCGGACCTTGCGCACATGCGCGGGCCGGTGGTGGAGAACATCCACGTGACGGACTGCAACTTCACGCAGTGTAATCTTGCGCCGGGCGATGAGCGCGGCGCGATCACGATCGACACGCAGCCGGATCGCATGCGCGCGACGACGCCGAAGAGCCGCATCAACGAAGGCATCACGCTGCAGCGGAATGTTTTCTTCCAGACGGGCGGCCCGGGTATCTACTGCGCCGGGGCCACATGGGTAGATATAGAGTCCAACCGCTTCAACCACTGCGACATGCTTGCACCGGCCGGCGAGACGCCGCGGGCGGTGGTGCTGCGCAGCGTGGACGAGGGCACGATCAGCGGCAACGACGGGAGCGGACCGGCGGCGATCGTACCGATCGACTGCACGGAAAAGGTGAAGGTAGGCGATAATGGGCCGCTGACGGTGGCCCCCAGCTAAGTAACGTGACTCCACCCCCTCCCCCTAACGGGTGCGGAGTTCCGAATTGGCAAATATCTGTAAATGCAGGAGTTGCCGCCTCTGCGGTTGGCTAAGTGATTGGCAGAACCGTACTTAACTCTAAATATCTCCAATTATTGAACTTAGCAGGCATTGCCAGACGTAAGTAACTGAGCAAGCGCTATTTACGGGTAAATATGTCTTCTGACAGGACTTACGAGGCATGACGGCGCTAAGTGATTGAGAGTCCCGCGCTTACGGCTAAATATCTCCATCCATTGGATTTAGATTCCAGGCACCCGGTTTCCGCGCACGAAAAGCTGCTAACGAAAAGAGCCACGGGCGCTATGCCGTGGCTCGCAACATTTGATGCTCTATTTCCATTGTATCGAGTGGCGCGAATTAACCGGCAGCTTTTCGGCGTTTTGCGGCACAAAGGTAATAGGACCGGTCGGTAATAGAGTTAGAGACACAATGCTTACTGCGTATATCGATGTAGGGGTCATGCAGATGACGATAAGGTCAAAGCTCTCACCGCTGCGGTTCATTGCACCAGCCGATGACTGGATTTGATTGAACAGAGAGTTCGCCAAAGTGGTTTGATAGCGTTTCAAATCGGCCTTCAATATTCGACAACGGATGGATCACCGCATGAAGGAGTCCTTTTATGACTGAACCCACATCTGCGGAGGCTTCGGGCGACGGTGTGCGCGGATCTCAAGCGAACACGGGGAATGGACTACAGGCGAAGAGTGTTCTAACGAAGATTGCAGCGTTTGTTGCAGATCGAAATATGCCTTTTTTCATTTGCACCGTTGGAATGATCGTGATGTTGCTGTGGGCAGGCAAGTTCAAAATGACAGCACCGGGAGCAGAGGGCATCATCCCGCTCGTCTCTAACAGTCCGCTCACAAGCTGGCAATTCAAGGCCTTTGGACCATATGTTCTCGGCGATATGATCGGGGCCACTGAATGGACAGCAGCAATCCTGCTGATCATTGGCTACTTCAAACCTAAAGCAGGCATTCTGGGCGGGATCATTCTAGTCGGCATGTTCTTCACCACAAGCACCATGTTGATCACGACTCCGGATGACACCATCGTGGTTCACGGCATCCATTACATGAACAATCTCGGCCTATTTCTCTTCAAGGACATTATCTCTTTCGGAGTTGCGTTCTATCTGATCAGCTATTACGGCCGAAAAGCGATCATGGCAGAAAATCAGAGATGATGGACTGGGCGCATTCGTGCTCTGTGCGGCTCCACCACTAGCAAGTGT
>DASVAI010000342.1:0-5569 GCA_036376445.1 Acidobacteriaceae bacterium | reverse complement strand
CCCAGTCCACGAGGCTGACCGGCAGCTCCTCCCATGCCCCGTTGCGCTCCGCGGAGATAAAGCGAACGCGGTCGCCCTTGATCTCCCAGCGGCGCACCTGCTGGTAGCTGCCGTCCGTCAGGATGAGCCGGTGGATGGTTGAGATGGTTGCAGGATCGGTCGGCGGGTTTGTCTGCGCCAGAACTGCCAAAGCCATCAATACCATCGCTGCCATGAGTCCAGGTCTACGCATCGTGTCCAAAGTCTAGACGTTCCAGGGAGCGGAAAGGCACTTCCCAACAGACCGCCGCTCTGCGATACTTGATCGTGCCCACCAGGTACGCCATCCATACCCAAAATTCAGAGGTGATGCAGTGTCAGCAAAGTACATCTTTGTGACGGGCGGTGTTGTGTCCAGCCTCGGCAAAGGCCTTGCCGCCGCTTCCATCGGTTGCCTGCTTGAGGCCCGTGGTCTCCGCATCAACCTGATGAAATTCGACCCCTACCTCAATGTCGATCCGGGCACAATGTCGCCATTCCAGCACGGCGAGGTCTTTGTCACCGACGATGGCGCGGAGACCGATCTCGACCTGGGCCACTACGAGCGGTTTACCCACGCTAAACTCACTCGTGACAACAACCTTACCACCGGCCGCATCTACGAGCAGATCATCACGAAGGAACGCCGCGGCGACTATCTCGGCAAGACGGTCCAGGTCATTCCTCACGTCACCAACGAAATCAAGAACGCGATGCGCAAGGTCGCGGCCGACTGCGATGTGGCGATCGTCGAGATCGGCGGCACCGTCGGCGATATCGAATCGCTGCCCTTCCTCGAAGCAATCCGCCAGATGCGCCAGGAGCTTGGCCGCGAAAATACCGTCTTCGTGCATGTCACACTCGTCCCCTGGATTGCCGCCGCGCAGGAGCTGAAGACCAAGCCCACCCAGCACTCCGTAAAGGAGATGCTGTCGATCGGCATCCAGCCGGACATCCTGCTCTGCCGCTCCGATCGCGCTCTTTCGAAGGAACTGAAGAGCAAGATCGCCCTGTTCTGCAATCTCGAAGACCAGGCCGTCATCGCCGCGCGCGACGTCGCCTCGATCTATGAAGTGCCGCTGAACTTCGCGCAGGAAGGCGTCGACGCCCTCGCTCTCAAGTACCTGCATCTCGAAACCAAGCCTGCCGACCTCTCCCGCTGGCGGCAGGTCGTCGACCACGCCTACCATCCGAAAGACGAGGTCCACATCGGCATCGTCGGCAAGTACGTCGAGTACGAGGACAGTTACAAATCGGTGAAGGAAGCACTCGTCCACGGAGCGCTCTCACAGAATTTGAAGCTGCGCGTCACCTGGCTGGAAGCCGAGGGCCTCGAGAGCGAAGACTACGTTTCGCAATTGAAGGATTTCGACGGCATTCTCGTCCCCGGCGGATTCGGCAAGCGTGGCATCGAAGGCATGCTCAATGCCATTCGTTATGCGCGCGAATCCGGCACGCCCTACTTTGGCATCTGCCTTGGCATGCAGACCGCCACCATCGAGTTCGCGCGAAACGTCGCCAAGCTGCACGGCGCCAACTCCAGCGAGTTCGATCCAGCCACGCCGCACCGCGTCATCTACAAACTGCGCGAGCTCACCGGCGTCGAAGAGATGGGCGGCACCATGCGCCTCGGCGCGTGGACCTGTCTGCTCGAGCCCGGCTCAAAAGCCGCTGAAGCCTACGGCCAGACAGAGATCTCCGAACGCCACCGCCATCGTTACGAGTTCAACCGCGAATACGAGCCGCTGCTGACCGGCGCCGGCCTGCGCATCACCGGCACCACGCCCGACGGCACCTACGTCGAGATCGTCGAGCTGCCCGACCATCCCTTCTTCCTCGGCTGCCAGTTCCACCCCGAGTTCAAATCCAAGCCTCTGGAGCCCCACCCGCTCTTCCGCGCGTTCGTCGCCGCCAGTTACGCAAACTGCCAATCGGGTCAGAGCGCAGCCTCTGAATCGCTGGCAAGCGCGGCAGTCAAGTAGCCTTTCGGCAATCCGCGGGAGTGTTCCCGCATCTATCCTTGAAGAAGATGTCTATGACTACCGCGCCTCCTATTACGCCGTCCCCCGTTCGGCGCCACTCTGCATTTCCCGCACTCGTCCTCGGCATCCTCATCGGCCTGCTCGTCGCCTTGTTTGCCGTGCCGGCCATCGTGCGTCACGTGGATGCGTCCATGCGCAATCGCATCAGCCTGGCGTTTCTCGGCCGCCGCGATGCGATCGACATCTCCCGGCCCACGGTGATCGCCAGTATCCAGCGCCTCGCCCGTCTCGAATCCGTGGTCTACACGATGGACAAAGTCGTCGAAGGCGACCGCTCAAGCGAATATCTTCCAGACTTCCTGATGGGCGACAAGTTACTGCTTGTCGTGCATGGCCAGGCAGTCGCCGGCGTGGACCTCAGCCAGATAGAGGCAGGCAATGTACAGATCGATGGCCGCAGCGTCTTAGTCATGCTGCCACCGGCTCAGTTGCTCTCCGTCTCGATCGACAACAGCAAGACGCGCGTCTATTCACGAACAACAGGTCTGCTCGTGCCAGCCGATCCCAACCTGGAGTCTGAGGTCCGCGAGAAAGCCGAAGCGGACCTGCGCCAATCAGCTCTCGACAGCGGCATCCTGACTACCGCACAGGGCAACGCCCGAGCCACCCTCACCACCATGCTGCGCTCACTCGGCTTCCAGCAGATCACTTTCCGCTAAACATCACGCTGAAGATTAGGCCGCAGCGTGAGCGAGCCATCCTCATTCAGCTTCTGCCGGCAGGCCCAGCCAATTCGATACCGCATACCTTTCACCTCAATCTCCGCCCTCAGCCGCAGCCCCTGCCATTTCGTACCCTTAGGAAGCACAAATTGTGCCTGCCGGATTTTTCCCGGTAATGGATGGCCGCCATCCAGACAACCACTCTTGAGCGTCCGTCTTTCCTCATCCTCTACCGTCACGCGGAGCACGCCCGGAACACCAGCGATGCCATCGTTCGCAAAACCTACGATTAAGCCCAGA
The DNA here is from genome assembly GCA_036376445.1 of Acidobacteriaceae bacterium. Taxonomy (GTDB): domain Bacteria; phylum Acidobacteriota; class Terriglobia; order Terriglobales; family Acidobacteriaceae; genus KBS-83. Next base: position 2,547 of record DASVAI010000342.1, on the reverse strand, counting down.
TACCCGTCAGCCTCATAATTCCAGATGAACGACGGCCGAACGCGATAGCCGATGCGGCGATTGATCCGGTCGAACCAGGTCGGATAAGCCTGATAGTAGCTCGCCAGATTCTTTGCGCTGATCTGGTGAAAGTTCCAAAGCGACCAGTAGTTTGCCCCCACATCCGCGACATGCGCAATCATGTTTTCCGTTGTCGAAACGCCGTCCTCGTCAGTAGCGGACATCGGAGCCCTCCCCGGAAGACCCTGCTCAAGCAGCGCAGCGATCCACGGTGGGCGATTGCTGAGTGCCTCAATCTGCTCGTTTTCGATAAAGATGGTGTCGCTCCGAATCCAGTTGTTGCTGCGCACTGTGCGGTCGAGCACCTCGGAGTTTCCGACTCGGCTATAGTCCGGCTGCGTATTCGTCAGCAGCGGAGTCTTCGTGAAATGCTCCAACTGCACTTCAAGCATCTCGATCCAGGTACGCTCTGCGGTCTGATAATCCGGGAAGGGATTGTTACTGAATGGCCAGGTGTGGCCCTCACCCCAGAACCCGTACATGAACGTATCGATAAACTCGATATCAGGATTCCCGTTAAATTCCGCTGCCAGCAGACCGACGAATTCGCGAAATGATTGTTGAAAAAACGGATCGTCGAAGCGCGGCTGATAACTTGCGTTTGGATTCTTGAGATACCGCTGCGCAGCTCCCTGCTCTTTCTGGTCGGTGAGAACCAGATTTACTCTCGGCACTTTCTCCAGAACAAAATCCGGTAACGCGGGAGCATGTAAATAATCGGGAGCGCTCATCTGAACGCGCATACCGATCCGTTTATCCTGCTTCTTGGCTGTTTCGAAAACAAACTTCAGATAGTCTGGCAGTTCCAGACGTCCGGGTCGCGGCTGCACCTCGCGCCACGTTGGCCGAATATAGAGCTGCTGTCCCAGCGGGAATCGAATGAGCTCCTCGATTTCCCGATATAGGTTGTCTCCCTTAATCTCATCCGTCCCCATGTCGGCTGTGATGTAGGTAATCAGCCCTTTGCCATAGTTCGGCACCACCTCATCCGAGGGAGTCGTGGCCATCACCACGTCATCGCCCGGAATCGCCGCATCCGGCGGATACTGCGGAAAAGGCCCTTGGTTCAGACGATTGGATACCGGAGGCCCGGAGCCGAAATCGTATTTCTCCCAGTTATGCGCGCGCACCATTCCATGCGCTTTGGCGCCTTGAATTGCAAGAGCGCCGGCCATCGCAGCACTACCTTTGAAAAAATCTCTGCGCCGCATTGAGCTGCTCCGTCCCTTCTGTTGCACGCTGCGCTAACACGGGAGGGAAGGCCCTGCCAACCCGATCCCGGGTTCTCACATTTCTTTATACTTCGTTCGATTTCGCTTCCCGGCAAAAAGAGGAGAATACGATATCTGAAGAGGCGCGTCGGCGTCAGCTTGACAATATTCCAGATGGTCCGCTACTCTCCCATAAGTCGTTTATGGGAAAACAAGACAATAACGGAGAGCTCATCCAGGGCACGCTAGACATGCTGGTTCTGAAGGCGCTGGCACGCGGTCCGCTACATGGCTATGCCATCGCCGAATGGATCCACCAATGCTCGCAGCAGGTGTTGCGTGTCGAAGAGGGCGCTCTCTATCCCGCACTGCACCGCCTGGAACTGCGCGGCCTGCTCGACGCAAAATGGGGCGCATCGGAATCCAACCGCCGCGCGCGCTTCTACCAGCTCACCGCGGGAGGCCGCAAGCGCCTGCAAACCGAATCCACGCGCTGGGCGCGGCTTTCGGCGGCCGTCGCATTCGTCATGCAGGCAACCTAGAGGAGCAACCGAATGCGGGGCAGAGTTCGTTCGCTTCGTCTCCGTCGGACCGCTCTCCTGCACTGGCGCCGACAGCAACGTGAGTACGCGGAAAGAACTTGCCTTCCATCAGCACATGTTGCGTCGGTGACTGGAGCGTGAGGGCACGCGCGAGCAGCAACTCGATGCAGCCACGCAGCGCGCTTTCGGCAATCCGTCCGGCCTGCGCGGCGGCTCACAGAAATCCGGCAATTTACGCCGCTCGAGAACATTGTGCGCGACCTGGCCTACGCAGCCCGCGTCCTGCGCCAACGCCCCGACTTCACGTTAACCGCCATCCTCACGATTGCGCTGGGCATTGGCGCCAGCACTGCGGTCTTCTCGCTGATGAACGGCGCCGCACCCTTTGTTTGCGCATTCGCTGGCTGTGCTCCTGCTCGACGGCAATGACTCTACCGCTTATCTCAATACCTTCCTCGACCGGCGTGTGCTGGCGATGGCTGCTGCGACCTGCATGATCGCGATGCTCCTGATCGCATGGCTCCGGCACTGCACGCCACCGGTCGCAGCCTCAATGCGCAGCCTAAAAGTCATTCCGTCTCTCGCGCTGACCTGCGCACCGGTCTCTTGCCGCGTCTTCTCCTCTCAATGCAGATCGCGCTTGCGCTTGTGCTTGTCGTCGGCTTCGGGCTCATCTCAGTCAGCCTCGTCCGCATGTACCGCACCGGCCCAGGCTTCGATCCGCACGATGTAAG
>DASVAI010000339.1:0-9718 GCA_036376445.1 Acidobacteriaceae bacterium | reverse complement strand
GATCCCGCATGCCGTCCCAAAACTGCGCAAATCCGCGAAGGGAGCGAGGAGATCGCGAAAGGCTGGAGTTGCGCCGGAAAGCCACATTTCGTCACGCGCCATTTTCAGCAGGGTTGCGGTTTGTGTCTCCCTCGCGAGCGCATCGACTGGGAAGAACGATGCAAACAGTGCCACATGTACGGCGTGCACCGGATCATTTACAACTTCCCCACTCGTCGAATTCGCATCTTGTGCACGACAGCTGCTGACACGCTGGTCAAGGGTGGTGACCAGCAACATTAGGAAGATAATGACCCGAAGGAGGCGCATAGGCGCCCTGATTATATGAGCCCTCCCTTCCTGGACCTCGCGAATCCGGTTTTTCAGTGAATCCCAAATCGCCAATGCGCTCACCGAGGCTGATTACGCCCCGCAAGTCGGCTTCCCGTCAGCACCTGCTTTCGTAAGGCGCCGGACTGCACGCAGTTTCAATCTGAAACCACTACAGGACTTTTCTCAGGAAATGTGCCAGTTAATTAGGTCGAATTTGCTACTCTGGAATAGAGAGAGATAGAAAGCGCCCGCGACCATCGCGGGCATTCGTATTTGCTGACCTCCTTTTCGCCAAAACCCGGACTTAGCCCGCGGTTATTTAGCTACTAAGTCATTCAGAATGAATAGTTTAGCGATAAGTCCTTTGAATAGACGAATTTGGTCCTCGGGAGGGACCCTAACTCCCTCCTTTTGCGCAGCTTACAAGCCATCCTCCGGTGACGGGAGGGGGGAGGGGGCCCTCCCGGCCGTTCAGACCGAAGCTTTAGGAAAACACCGCGCTCAGAGCTTGCGGTTCTCCGCCGTGTCGAGCCGGGTATCTGGCGTCGACAGCCTTCCAAAGCTGCGGAAACTCCGCACAGCCCGCAGGTCGAACGCAGTCGCGCCCCCAGGCACGCGCACCCGGAAGAAATCCGCTCCCTCGACATCCTGCAGGCAGAATGCGGCACGCGCGTCCGGCATCTCGGTCGCAATCTCCACGTCGCTGACCTGAAGATTCCGCACCTGCCGGAAATAGAAACCGGTAGCCGGAAGATCGCCATAGATCCCCGGATCGGGATAGGCGCTTTCCTTCACCGGCGGATCGATCCCCGCCATCGCAGGGCCGCCTCCTCCCTGCTGGTGCAGGTAGACATCGCTGATCCGGATGTCCTCGATGGGATGGCCATGGATGCCCACCATCAGGCTGGGCAACTGCCCGGCCTGCGAACTCACGATGTTGGAAAGCAGCACCCGGCGCAGCGTGCCGACCTTCGCATCTTTGGGTCCGCGCATTCGTGAGCCGAGAAAAAGAAACATCGGCGCCTGCGTAATGTTCCGCATCGCAATATTGCTGAAGACGATGTCCTCGACAACAGCGCCGTCAGCAGTCTCGAGCGCAAAACCGCGACAGTTTTCAAACACGCAGTTCGAGATCGTGATATTGCGAAAGCCCCCGTTCGACTCTGTCCCGCACTTGATACGGCCGGTCGCGTGGCCCGCAAAGGACGCGGGCATCGGCTTCCATGTCCCGTCAAGCACGGAACCAATCTCGTAGTTGCCGGTGACGAAGCAGTTCGTGATAGTGACATTTTCCGTCGCGCGTGGATAGCCGAGCGCAAACGAGCTCTTCGGACAGATCGCGTCATCGTACGGCGAATTCACGGTGCAATTCGACACCCGCACATTCCGGCAGCAATCAATATCCATGCCGTCGCGGTTGGTATCGATGCGAAGGTTGTCGATCGTGAGATTGTCGACGCCGGTAGCGATAATGCCGAACCATCCGCCTTCGAGGATCTGGAAGTCGCGCAGCGTAACATTGCGGCACAGCTTGAGCGCGATGGACTTATTCCCCGCTCCCGGCTGCTTCGAACCTGGCTGATAGACAGCATCCTTGTCCCAGCCGCGGCTCAGCCCTTTGCCCCAGATGCGGCCGGGGCCGAGGATCGAGATGTCATGCAGATTCTCACCCCAGATCAGGCTATTGTGCCAGTGATTGTGACCATAATCCTGGTACGGCTCCCACGCGCCCTGCGGCTCGGCTGCATCATAGCCGCTGCTGGTAGTTCCTTCCGCTGGAACAGATGCCGCGAACAACGTCGCGCCCTGGTCGAGATAGAGAGCGACATTGCTCTTGAGATGGATTGAATAGCTGGCGTATGTGCCCGCGGGGAAAAGCACGGTGCCACCACCGGCGTGTTCGGCGGCGTCGATTGCGCTTTGAATTGCGCGGGTGTCGAGCGTCTTTCCGTCGCCGGTCGCGCCATAGCGGCGGATATCCAAGAGCGATTCAGACGAATTGGCAGGATGCGCGGCGCCCACAGCCAACGCCGGGAACCCTGCAAACGCCGCGCCGCCGCCAGCCCATTTCAATATCTCTCTACGATCCATGTATGTGTGGGCCGCTAGTCAAGATTATCGTTCTCCCTCAGGCGAGCGATGACCTGGAGATCTTCGAGCGTTGTCGTATCCCCTTTGATCTCCCCGGCACCGGCGGCGAGTTCGCGCAGCAGACGTCGCATGATCTTGCCGCTACGCGTTTTGGGCAACGCATCTGTAAAGCGAATATCGTCCGGTCGTGCCAATGCGCCAATCTGGTTTGCCACCCACGCGCGAAGTTCGTCCTTGAGATCTTTCGATGGCTTGTGGCCGCCTTCGAGCGTGACAAAGGCGGAGATCGCCTGTCCCTTCAGGTCATGCGGACGGCCGACGACAGCGGCTTCCGCAACCTTCGGATGCGCAACCAGCGCGCTCTCCACTTCCATGGTGCCAAGGCGATGGCCGCTCACGTTGATCACGTCGTCCACCCGGCCCAGCAGCCAGAAATAGCCATCCTCATCCTGCCGCGCGCCGTCGCCGGTGAGATACGTTCCGGGGAATTCTGACCAGTAGGTCTTTTCAAAACGTTCGGGATCGCCGTAAATGGTCCGCGCCATGGACGGCCAGGGCCGCCGGATCACCAGCAGGCCGCCTTGCTCTTTGGGCACCGGCTTTCCGTCCCTTGTCACAATCTCAGGCACGATTCCCGGCATGGGCAAGGTCGCCGAGCCAGGCTTGGTCGGCACAGCTCCTGGCAGCGGTGCGATCATGATGCCGCCGGTCTCCGTCTGCCACCAGGTGTCGACGATAGGGCAGCGCCCGCGCCCGATCTTGTCGTGGTACCACATCCACGCCTCGGGATTGATGGGTTCTCCCACCGAGCCCAGCAGACGCAGCGATGCGAGCGAGTGCTTCTCCACATGCTCGTGGCCGAGCCCGATGAACGCCCGGATCGCCGTTGGCGCGGTATAGAAGACAGTGACCTTGTGATCGTCGATGATCTTCCAGAAGCGGTCAGGGCCAGGACAGGTCGGCGCGCCTTCATACATCAAAGTGGTCACGCCGTTCTGCAGGATGCCGTAGATCACATACGAGTGCCCCGTCACCCAGCCGATGTCCGCCGAACACCAGTACACATCGTCGTCACGGAGATCGAAGACCAGCTTGCTGGTGTAGTAGGTGCCCACGCTGTAGCCGCCGGTGGTATGCACCAGCCCCTTGGGCTTCCCCGTCGTTCCGGAAGTATAGAGGATGTAGAGCGGATGCTCCGCATCGAGCGGCTCGGCCGGACATTCCGCGGCTGCTTTCGCCGCCAACTCATGCCACCAGAAGTCGCGTCCCGCCTTCATATCTACGTCGCTGCCGGTGCGTCGGTAGACCAGAACGTTCTTCACGCTGGGGCAGTTGATGAGCGCTTCGTCGACCACCTTCTTCAGCTTCACCTCTGCGCCCCGCCGGTAGGAGCCATCCTGCGTAATCACCGCGACGCACTGGGCATCGTTGATGCGGTCGACCAGGGCGTGGGCCGCAAAGCCGCCGAAAATAACAGAGTGCACCGCGCCAATGCGCGCGCACGAGAGCAGCGCGATGGCAAGCTCGGGCGTCATGCCCATGTAGATGGCAACACGATCGCCCTTCTTTACCCCGAGGCCCTTCAGCACATTGGCAAACCGCTGCACCTCGGCATGTAGTTCGCGGAATGTAAGCTTGCGAATCTCGCCCGGCTCGCCTTCCCACAGGATTGCAGTCTTCTCCGCGCGCGTGCCCAGCGCATGCCGATCCACGCAGTTGTGGCAAAGGTTCAGCTTGCCGCCCACAAACCACTTTGCATGCGGCGCATTCCAATCGAGCACCTTGGTCCACGGCGTGAACCAGTCCAACTCCTTCGCTACTTCAGACCAGAAAGCATCCGGCTCTTCGACGGAACGGCGATAGAGCTCCTGATAGGCGGCCATCCCGTTCACATGGGCTTTCGCGGCAAAATCCGCCGGCGGTGGAAACACCCGGGTCTCGTGCAGGATGGAGCTGAAATGCTGGTTTTCTGCCGTGGCCATGCCTGTTGCAATCCTCCGCGCGGCAATTTCGAAACCGCGCACACGCGCTCCCACACTAAAGGTTGGCGGCAGGGGACGGCAAGCGGCCACTTGGGGCACAGCAAAGCCCGCCTCGCATGCTGCATAAGACGGGCCTCGATGTCACGCGAGCTGCTTCTAGCGGCAACTTACGTCGTCCACCGCGGTGAGCTTCCTGTCGGCCGAACCGAGCTTCTTTCCGTAGCAATAGCCCAGCGAGTTGTTCGCCTTGTATATCTGGGTACTGGAAGTGTTGCTCGGCCCGATGAAGCTGCCGCTCGAGGTGAAGAGATCGGTGTCGTTAGAGACCACCTGATTGGATACAGCACCGTGGAATAAGCGCAGTGGCCCAAGCCATGTATCAATGTTTTCTACGAAGCGTTGGTCGGAGGTGTTCAGTTCGCTAATCGATCCATCGGATGCGGTTTCCTGATCAATCAGGAACTTTAGCGGATAAGAATAATGCTTCGTTTCGGTCGTGGAGAGAACGCCCTGCCTGCTCGTAGTCGAGACATCCATCGTCGTTGACTGTGCGATGTCCTGGATGTAATGCGTGCTGTTTATGGTGAACTTCTGATTGTTGTTGAAGTTCACATTGCCGGAGACTGTGGTCTCTACGCGGCCATGTGAGGTCGTGGTCCAGCCGCTGATGGCATACCTGCGCGCCGAGCTCACGCCAACCGTTCCACTGATGTTGCCGCTCGCATCTTTGGTCAGGTTTTCGCTGACGACCGGGGACGGCGCCGCGGAAAGCGTATTGCTCAGCAGGCCGCCATTGGTGCGCTGGGCGTGAGGATCGGTGAAGACGAGCAGGTTTGCCGTCGCCAGGAAATAGCCGTTCGCGTTGTAGACGCTGAGCCCTACGGTGTGCGCGTTGCCATCGGAGAGCACTCCGGAGAATGGCGTTAGATTCACACGGAATGGCTTGAAGTTGAGCGTCTGCACGCCGGGGATCGGCTCCCACAAATAGGGATCAACGCCGCCGGTATAGATCCATGGGTATACCGGAGCTATCCCCGCAGGGATGCCGTCGATCATGATCTCTGTCTCGCGAAAGGCGGTATTCCCGCAACTGAAGAGTTCGTTGGCAACATCACTTGGGACACACGTCCACCAGAACTCATCGTTGGACTGACTCTGCGCAAAGACATCCAAGTACGCCTCTTCGGTATTTTGCGGAAGAGTCACGCTCTGGCTGAGCTGATCGGCCGTTGTATTCAACGTGAAGGCGCCGATGCTGGCAGTCGGCAGCGGCACCACCACGTCGGGCACGCGGGGAGCGCGGTCGCGGAAGTCAGCCGGGTAGAAATCGATCTGCGCGTTTGCATAGATGATGCCGTTGTACGTAACTCCGCCGGAGACGCCGACGAAGTTGCCGAGGATCGCGTGGCCGGTCTGCGGTGAGTTCAGGCCGGCGCTCAAATCGGTGATGTCGCTCTCGACATGCCAGGAAGGGCTGAGCGTGGCCCGCGGCTCAGCGGTCGTGCCGTAATAAATGTTCATGTTGCCGATCAAAAACTGCGCGGTCCGGTCAAACTGCCGTCCCTCCGTGACCGTGAAGTCTGCCGAGAAGACTACCTTTGACCACGGCCCATGGCACTCCGCCGGAGGCGCGTAGGCGAAATCCTTGATGTTGAAATCGGCGAACTGCTCATTAGTGAAGAGCTGTACGGTGCATGGCGTGGTGTGCGGCCGCTGCACCGGCGGATCTGCCGTAATCGGATTGGAGGAGCCGATCACCGGTCCATTGGTGACCACGACCTGCGCTGGCACCGTCGTCGCACAGGCGATGAGGGCCACAAGGGGGAGGAACTTCGAGACTGCGAATCGCAACATGGTAGCGCTCCCAGAATCCCCCGCCGCGCTTAAAACTGGCGGGCGAAACGGCCCGAAGAATAGCACATCCGCAATCGCGGGACTCTCCCGCGCCGCGCGGCCTCCTTCGCGCCGTTACCAACCTCTAATTCTTCTTGCATAGTCTATCTATGTAGGTAGACTATGGAAGCTTGGAGGAACACTGATGCCAGCCAGCCGCGACGAGATACCCCCGGGAACCCTGTATCTGCTCATCCTCAAGACGCTCGCGCGCTCTGGTGAGCTCCACGGGTTTGAAATCGCGAACTCTATTCAGCAGATATCCAATGACGTCTTGCAGGTGGAGGAGGGCTCTCTCTACCCCGCGCTGCAGCGGATGTTGATCAAGGGCTGGGTGACGGCGCGATGGGGCACGACGGCCGGAAACCGGCGCGCGCGCTACTACCAGCTCACCCCCGCCGGGCGAAAGCAGCTCGTCGACGAGGTCTCCCAATTCGAGCGCGTGATGGGCGCCATTGCTCGCGTGATCCAGACCACCTGATATCCGGAGGAACCATGAACTGGCTCGGCGAATTCGCACGACGCATCGGCATGCTGCTGCACCGGGATCGGGTCGCCGATGAACTGCAGGAGGAAATCCATCTTCATCTTGATCTACGCCGGCACGAGCAGGTAGAAGCCGGCGTTGCAGCCACCGATGCCGCAGCCGCGGCACGCCGGCGATTTGGCAATCCCACTCTGCTGCGCGAACGCAGCTATACGGTCTGGGGATGGAACTGGCTCGAGACCCTGACCCAGGACGTGATGTATGGCCTTCGTGCAATGCTGCGCACACCGGGCATCACGCTGGTGGCGCTGCTCTCGCTCGCGCTCGGCATCGGCGCAAACACCGCGATCTTCAGCCTCATGGATGCGGTGATGCTGCGCTCCCTGCCCGTCAAAGATCCACAACAGTTGGTGATGCTTGGCCAAGGCCATGCCTCCGGTATTACAGATTCCTTCGGCGTCACGCAACTCTACTCGTATCCCTTCTATCGCCAACTACAGCGGCAGAATCAGGTCTTCACCGATACCGCTGCCGTCTTCAGCATGAGCAGTGACGTGCATGGCTTTGTTCTGGGCCGCACAACCGCAGAACCGATCCAGGCACAGCTCGTCTCCGGTACTTACTTTCAGACGCTTGGCGTCCAAGCCGCAATTGGCCGGGTCATGAGCGATCAGGATGATCGGATCGAGGGCGGCAATCCCATTGCGGTGGTGAGCTACGGCTGGTGGCAAAAGTCTCTCGGTGGCGATCCTCACATTCTAGGAAAGACTCTCAAGATCGCGGACACTACATACAGCATCATCGGCGTCGCTCCTCCGGAATTCTTCGGCACGACCGTTGGAGAGGCACCCGACATCTGGCTGCCCATGTCGATGGTTAAGTCAGTACCTCCATACTTCAATGCGTATTCCGATAACTTCGGGGAAGCTCTCGAGGTCATTGGTCGTCTTAAGCCGGGCGTCAGCATCGCGCAGGCCACCACGAACGTGAATCTGCTGTATCAACAGATTCTCCGCAATTTTCGCGGAGGAGTGCTGAGCCAGCGTGACAAAGACACGCTCAAGAAAGCGTACGTTCCTATTACATCCGTGGCCACCGGTCTTTCTGGTCTGAGGCGCCAATTCTCCGCTCCGCTGATGCTGCTCCTGAGTATCAGCGGCCTGGTGCTGCTGATTGCTTGTGCGAACATCGCAAACCTACTGCTCGCGCGCTCTACGGTTCGATCACGAGAGTTTGCAGTACGTCAGGCGCTCGGCGCACAGCGCAGCCGGTTAATCCGACAGTTGCTTACGGAAAGCTTATTGGTGGCTACAGCGGGTGGCGCGCTCGGTCTCGCTTTTGCTGCAGGCGCCAGCCGGCTTCTATTACGCATGATCTCCAGCGGCCCCGAGGTCTTGCCGCTCCGTGTCTCAGTTGATGGCCAGATGCTCCTCTTCACGCTTGCGGTGACGGTAACGACGGCGCTGCTCTTTGGCACCATCCCTGCTTTCCGCGCTACAAAACTGGAATTGACCAAGTCGCTGAAGGAGGGCCAAGGCGCTGTACGTGTGCATGGTAAAAGCCTCCTCGCGAAGTCTTTAATCGTCTCGCAGGTGACCTTTTCGCTGCTACTCGTTGTGGCAGCAGGTCTCTTCTTGCGAAGCCTTGTCAACCTCAACCGGGTGGACACGGGCTTCCAGAGGGATGGCGTTCTCCGGGTTGCCCTTGACTCGACGTCCATGGGCTTCAAGGTAGACGACCCGCGATTGCAGAGTCGTCTTCGCGAGATCGAAGAGCACGTAAGGGCGCTGCCTGGCGTTCAAGCGGCCAGCTTTGCTTTCTTTGTCTTCCACGAAGGTGAATGGAGCGGCACCATCACGGTACCGGGCGCTGAGAGTCACCCGGATGAAGATGTCGTGCACGACGTCGTAGGAGATGACTATTTCAAGACTCTGCAGATCCCAGTGCTGGCCGGACGCGTTTTCGGCCCACAGGACACTGCCACTTCTCCAAGAGTGACGATCATCAGCGCGCATACCGCGCGCACTCTCTTTCCTAAAGGCTCTCCACTCGGCCGCCACTATTACTTTGGCGGCCCGTCGAGTAAAGACGAGTACGAGGTTGTCGGCATCGCCGCCGACGTTAAGATTGGCGATCTCGACGAGGAACCAGTAGCCATGGACTACGTTCCAGCCAATCAGCACCCTACCTTTCTGAGTGATCTTATGGTGCGTTACACGGGGGACTCCGGCACAGTCGCCACCGCGGTCCAACGCGCCGTTCATGAAGTCGATCGCCGGATTCCCATCACGGACGTCTCTACCCTCGACGAATGGGTGGCGCGCTCGATTACGGACCAGCGCGTCATCGCGCAGCTTGCCACCTTCTTTGGATTGCTCGCTATCTTCCTTTCCGCAATTGGTATCTACGGGCTGATGTCGTATGTGGTCAGCCGGCGGACAAATGAAATCGGCATTCGCATGGCGCTGGGCGCCGAGCGCAGGCAGGTTCGCTGGCTGGTGATGCGCGAGATCCTGGTGCTGGTCGCCGTGGGCATCGCCCTCGGGGTGCCGGCGGTTCTCGCTTCGAGCAGCATCGCCCAGCACATGCTCTTCGGGGTTAGCGGCAGCAACCTCGCGAACCTGCTGGCGGCGAGCGGCGTGATGTTGCTGATTGCGGCACTTGCCGGATATCTGCCAGCGCGGCGGGCCTCGCGTGTCGATCCGATGGTTGCCCTGCGTTATGAATGATTTTCAGCTAACCCGGAGCCGGTCCGCGGCCTCGAACCTACAGGAAGGTGGCACATCATGGCAATCGTCCTCGTGTTCATTCTGGGCATCACCATCCTCGTCATCCTCGGTTTCTTTGCCGTGAATAAGTGGAGCAGCCCGGCGCGCGACCGCGAGAAGAGCGCGGATTTGCGCGCCAACCGGCAGATGACTGGCTCGGAGCGAGCCAGCCGCGGGACGGGGAT
>DASVAI010000335.1:0-2951 GCA_036376445.1 Acidobacteriaceae bacterium | reverse complement strand
TCCCGGAGTAGGCGCGGGGCAGGAACTGCCGGTTGATCGGTATGCGATCGCTCAATGGCAAGCAGCAGAAGAAGAAGGAGCAGCAGCGCCAGGGCGGGACCGACCATCGCAAGCAGGTAGTGCTGGACCACCTCATAGGGGTGAATGCGGAGGCCGCCGAGTGAGGTGACAGTGCGATAGTTGTGCATCATCCGGAGGTAAAGCGGAGCGACACACGGGGGCGCCAGCAGCAGAGCAATGCAGGCGCCGGGATGCAGACGCCACTTTCCCAATAGTCCCAGCGCCTCCACTGCGAGAAACGGCACGAACAGGTACACCGAATACACGTGGGTGAGAAGCGCGCCCAGAGCGCTGACAAATAACCCAAGCGTCCAAAGAGAGAAATTGCGGCCCTCGCGCGCGCGCTGCCAGCACAACAACATCAGGCCGCACCACCCCAGCACCAGGCCCTGCGGGCGTGCCTCGTAGGCGTAGGTGTAAGCAAGAGTGAATACGGGAAAGAGCGCGGCAACGCAGCCCTGCAGCGGTCCAAGGCGTCGCCGGACGAAAAGGAAGATGCAGGTGCAGAAGAGCCAGAAGCCGATGATGCCGGGAAGGCGTGAGGCGATGAGACCATCTCCGGAAAAAGCCTGGCACCATCGTGTCGCAAGATAGAAGAGCGGCGGATTGAAGTCGATGCCGTGTAGAACCGCGCTCCAGGTGTCGCTAAAGCTGGGGAGCCTGCACAGGAAAACGGTGATGATTTCGTCAAACCAGAAGGTCTTGAGTGAAGCGCGCAGCAGCGTGTCGGCGAAGTAGAGAATGGAGATCGCTACAAAGGCGATGCCGACAAAACGGCGGGAGATGCTACGCGAAGGAGAGTCGGCGGCTGCGGATGCGGAAGAAGAGGAGGAGACCATAGGTGACAGGCCAACATTGTAGAAGGGAATGCGTATCGGAGTGTTCGATCGATGCATGATTTAGATCGATTGGCCGTAGTGCTGGTGCGCACGCGCAATCCGCTGAACATTGGCGCGGCAGCGCGTGCGATGCAGAACTTCGGCGTGCGTGATCTGCGGCTGGTGACGCCTTATGAAGCGTCGTTCCGCGAAGCACGCTCGGCCGTGGGCGCAGGCGCGGTGCTTGCGGAGGCGCGTGAGTATGCTGCGGTCGCGGACGCGGTGGCAGATTGTCGGCTCGTGATCGGCACGACGGCGGCGCGGCGGCGCGAGCTTGCACAGCCCCTGCTTGGGCTGGAGCAAGCGGCGGCGCCGGTGCAAGCGGCGCTCGCGCAGGGCAGAGTGGCGCTGCTGTTCGGCTCGGAGAAGCATGGGCTGAGGCGCGAGGACCTGGACCACTGCCACTTACTTGTTCGGATCGGGACCGACGCGGCGCAGCCATCGATGAACCTGGGACAGTCGGTGGCGGTGTGCCTGTGGGAGCTGGCGCGGGAGATGGTTCCCACCGCCGAAGCGGGCGAGGTGAAGGCTCTCTTGGGCGATGTGGAGCGGCTTGGCGCGCTGCTGATGGAGCTGCTGGATGCCGCGGAATATACGCATCCGAAGACGAAGGCGAGCACGGAAGCAGAGGTCCGACGGATGCTGCGGCGGCTTCATGTCACCGATGCCGATACACATCTGCTGATGGGGATGGCGCGGAAGCTGCTGCGGAAGTTAGGGGCGGGCGGAGAAAGCCGCGTTTGACACGGTGCCGGAGTCGTGGCACGCTGAGTAACAATGACTTTCTGCGCCAGCAGCCGATTTAGCTTCCGTTATTGGTTTCCAATAGCGGCCTCGGCGGCGTGCGCGCATCCTGATCCAAGCTAAAGCAAAGCAAAGCGCAACAGTCCGAAGGCCGCGATTCCAAATCGCGGCCTTTTCGTTTTTCCGCACGAGAATAGCCACCTGGAGAGAAGCCATGACGAACGCAGCAGTCCTGAATGCAACAGTCCTGGAAGTAGTGACAAGTCCTGAGAGGAAGGGCGCAGCGTCACGGCTGACGGAGCGGTGCTATGCGGCCCAGGCTACGGTGGTGCATGTGGGCAACGTCGCGGTCGGCGGCGGCGCTCCGGTGGTGATCGCGGGGCCGTGCTCGGTGGAGTCGCGCGAGCAGCTTATGACGGCGGCGCAATGCGTGAAGGCCGCGGGCGCCACGCTGCTGCGCGGCGGCGCCTATAAGCCGCGCACTTCGCCTTACGATTTCCAGGGGCTGGGGCTGGAGGCGCTGCTCATCCTGCGCGAGGCCTCGGAGCTGACTGGCCTGCCGGTGGTGAGCGAGGTGATGAGCACCGACGACATCGAAGTGGTGAGCGACCACGTCGCGATGCTGCAGGTAGGCGCGCGCAACATGCAGAACTTCGCGCTGCTGCGGCGCCTCGGCAAGCTGCGAAAACCTGTGCTGTTGAAGCGAAGTCCGGCGGCGACGGTGAAGGAGTGGCTGCTGGCCGCCGAATATATTCTCGCCGGCGGCAACGAGCAGGTGGTGCTGTGCGAGCGCGGCATTCGATCGTACGATCCGGAACTGCGCAATACCTTCGACATTGGCGGCATGGTGCTGGCGAAGACGATGACACATCTGCCGGTGATCGCCGATCCATCGCACGCAACCGGGCGGCGCGATCTGGTGCCTGCGCTATCGCGCGCGGCTCTGGCGGCCGGGGCAGATGGGCTGATCGTGGAAGTGCATCCCCAACCGGAGGAGGCGCTGTCCGACGGGGCGCAATCACTGGATCCGGAAGGATTCGCGGCGATGATGCGCTCGCTCCGGCCCGTTCTTGCTGAGGAGTCATCTGCGCGGGCGGCTGCATCTCTGTAGCGACTGGCCGGCCTTCGGCAGGAGAACGGCGAACGTTAGTTCAAGCCGCTGCGCTGCTTGCTGGAGCGGCGCTGCTGCCACTGCTCATACTCGCGCGATTCATCGCGTCGCTCCTGGCTGCGCTCGGCCATGTTGCGGGCGCGGTCCTGTGCGGTAAA
>DASVAI010000328.1:0-7624 GCA_036376445.1 Acidobacteriaceae bacterium | reverse complement strand
CTCACCTTGTAGCGGCCCTGCCCTTCAATCGTCAGCTTCAGCGCTATCTTCGTTTCCGAAGTATTGCGTGCGATCTCAGAACTCCGAGCGCTTGTCTTGTCTATCCGCGCCATCCAATCTCCTTCAATGAGCTCTCTAATGCTGCCTTCACGTGCCGCATCTGCTCGCGCGTTCCCACCGTGATGCGCACCAGCCCGGCGCAGCCAGGGTCCGCGGAGCGATCGCGGGTCAGAATCCCCCGAGCACGCATCGCCTTCACAAACGCACCATGTTCGTCGCCGATGCGTACCAGAATGAAATTCGCTTCGCTGGGCCAATGCTCGAGTCCGAGCTCCGCCAGTGCTTGGGCAATATGCGCGCGGGCCGCTTTCACTTCCGCCACATACCAGTCCAGATAGGCGCCATCCTCCAGCGCGGCCGGCAGGCACGTAAGGGCAAGCTGATTCACGCTGTAAGGCGAGATGACGCGCCGCAACCACTGCATTGTCTCTGCAGGCGCAATCAATGCACCCAGCCTCAACCCGGCAAGCCCGTATGCCTTGGAAAACGTGCGCGCGACAACCAGGTTCGGCAGCCGTCCGAGGAGGTCGATCACCGTCTCGCCGAAGAAGTGGTAATAGGCTTCGTCCACCAGCACGATTGCCTGCGGAGCACGCTCGGCGATCGCAACAATTGCTTCGCGCGAGACAGTGGCGCCCGTCGGGCTGTTCGGATTTGCGATCGCAATCAGCCGGGTCTCCTCACGGATTGACGCCAACATTGCATTGAGGGGCAAACGGAAATCATCTGCCGCCTGCACCGCGTCAATGCGCGCCTCCGCAGCCGAGCCATATACCTCATACATCGTGTAAGTCGGCACCGGCAGCAGCATGGCGTCACCGCGATCCAGGAATGCCTCGCACAGCACGTGGATAGCCTCGTCCACGCCGTTGGTCAGCAGCACTTCATCCGGAGCAACTCCCAGCGATCTCGCCACCACGGCTTCTACGGCTCCGCGCTCGGGATAGCGCGTCAGATCAGCGGCCGTGATTTTGTGCAGCGCATCGAGCACGCGCGGCGAACACGCCAGCGTGTTCTCGTTGAAATCCAGCCGCAGCCCGTCACGTCCCGCAACCGGCGGATGATATTCCTTCATGCGACGCACGCCTGCCCGCGGCTGCGGCGCGCGCGTTCTCACGGATTCAGCCACGTGCCAGCCTCCGTTCCACGGCTGCCGCGTGACCATCGAGCCCTTCCGCACCCGCCAGCGCCACTGCCGCCGGCCCCAGTGCGCGCACACCTTCCGCTGTATAGCTCTGCACCGTCATCAGCTGGAGAAAATCCATCACGCTCAATCCGCCGCGAACCCGCGCCGCGCCGCCGGTGGGCAGAGTGTGATTCGGACCGGAAACATAGTCTCCCAACGGCTGCGATGACCAATTGCCCACAAAGACTGAGCCGGCGTGCTCGACCCATTCCAGATCTTCTTCGCTATCCACCGTCAGGTGTTCCGGCGCAAGCCGGTTCGCAATCGACCGCGCCTGCTCCTTTGTATCCACGACAATGACATATCCATGACTTCGCAGCGCCTCGCGCGCTACCGGATTCCGCCGCGCCTGCTCCTTCACCTCGCTTATCACCAGCTTCGCCAACGCGGGCTGCGACGTGAGCAGCACGCTGAGTGTTTCCGTGTCGTGCTCGGCCTGCGCCACCAGGTCGGCCGCAATCGCCTCCGGATGCCCGCGCTCACTGCACACAACGATCTCCGTCGGCCCGGCCAGCATGTCGATGCCGCAGTCAAACGCCACCAATCGCTTCGCCGCAGTCACATACAAATTCCCCGGCCCGACAATCTTGTCGACGCGCGGCAGCGATGGCGTGCCATAAGCCAGCGCAGCAATCGCCTGCGCGCCGCCAACCTGGTACACCTCGTCGATGCCCAGCAGAGAAGCCGCCGCAAGCGTCTCGCGCGCCGGGCGCGGCGACACTACGGCAATGCGCGGCACGCCCGCTGCCTGCGCTGGAATTGCCGTCATCAGCAGCGACGAAGGCAAAGGATGCCGGCCACTCGGCACATAGCAGCCCACTGCGGTGAGCGGGCGCAGACGCTGTCCTGTTTTCACGCCCGGCGCCGGTTCTATGTTCCACTCCTGCGGCATCTGGCGCTTCGCGAATTCGGAGATATTGCGCGCTGCGAGTTTGAGCGCCGCCTGCAGCTCGGGCGCGGTCTCCTGCCACGCGCGATGCAGTTCGCCGGGCGAAATGCGTAGCGGTTGCTTGCGCGGCACGCCGTCAAAGTGCGAGCGCGCCGCCAGCAGCGCGCGATCGCCGCCCCGCCGCACATCATCCACAATTCGGCGAACTGTGCGCTCTACCCGGTCCAGGTTGGTTCGACCGCGTTGCTCCAGTGACTGGATCAGCCGCTCCACCTTCCGGTTTCCGCTACCGCTGGTTGTCAGCAGTTCCAATGTGCTCCTCCCGAATCACTGCAGTGCTCAGATGACGACCTTGTTCAGCGGATACTCGACAATGCCGGTTGCGCCTGCGGCCTTCAACCGCGGCAACACATCGCGCACGTCACCTTCCTCCAGGATGGTGTTCACCGCCGCCCACTCTGCATCGCGCAGCGAAGAAACCGTAGGTGAATTCAACGCGGGAAGCACCTGCAGCACAGCATCCAATTGCTCCTTGCGTACATTCAGCATCAGTCCAACCTGCTTCTGCGCGGCAATGGCGCCGTTCAGCATCACGGCAAGGTTATTTACCTTCTCGCATTTCCATGCGTCCTGCATCGCTGTGCGATTGGCAATCAAATGCGTCTCGCTCTCCATGACAGTGTCGATGATGCGCAGCCGGTTCGCCCGCAGTGAGCTTCCCGTCTCCGTCACTTCCACGATCGCGTCGGCAAGCGTGGGCGGCTTCACTTCCGTTGCGCCCCAACTGAACTCCACTCGCACATTCACGCCCTTCACGGCGAAGTATTTCTTCGAAACCTCCACCAGCTCGGTCGCAATCGTCTTGCCTTCCAGGTCCTCCGCTCTCTTGTATTCGGAATCTTCCGGCACCGCGAGCACCCATCGCACCTTGCTGCGGCTTTGCTTGGCATAGGTGAGGCTCGTGACGCTCTCCACATCTAACCCGCTCTCCACCACCCAATCAATGCCGGTCAGTCCGGCGTCGAGCACACCCTTTTCGACGTAGCGTGCCATTTCCTGCGCACGGATCAGCATGCAGTCGATTTCGGAGTCATCGATCTGCGGAAAATACGAGCGGCCATTCGCGTAAATGCGCCACCCGGCGCGTTCGAAGAGCGCAACGGTCGCATCTTGCAGACTGCCTTTGGGAATTCCCAGCTTCAGTTTCTTTGCCTGTGCCGTCACGCTCGCACCTCGGTCGTGATTTCGATTGCAATCGGTCGTGTGAAGCAGCTCACCGTTCCCTCGTGGCAGACCAGCCCATCGCCTTCCACTTTGACCTCGAACAGCAGCGTGTCCCGGTCACAGTCGGTAGAAGCCTTCACCACGCGCAGGCGATTGCCGCTGGACTCGCCCTTCATCCACAACTTCTGTCGCGTGCGGCTCCAGAATGTAACGAATCCGCTATCCAATGTCCGGCGATAGCTCTCTTCGTTCACGAAGCCCACCATTAGCACCTCTTTGCTGCGGGCGTCCTGCACAATGGCGGGCACCAGTCCATCCATCTTTGCGAAATCGATGCTTGTGTCGCTGCTCACTATGTCCTCTCTGTCGTGTTCACTTGAAATGCAAAAAGCCCGCCGTTGCGCTGCATCGGCGGGCTGCTGGACCTTGATCTCGGGGTTTGCTGCTTAGTTTCCGGAGGAGTCCGCCGACACGTTCGCCACGTGGTGATGATGTGCATGGCGATGGTGGCGATGAAGCTTCATCTGAAGGACACTCTCCGTTGCATTTACGCTATCGAGTCTCCTGCAATGTGTCAACTGGAGCAACATGCCGCGGCTTCGGTCGCCTGATCCCGTTGTGAGCAAGCTCCAGCCTCTGCCGCAGACGGATGCGCACCGCTCGCCAGAACCCTTCCGTACTCTGGTGCCGCTCGAGCGGAACCGTCACCTGGATTCGTGTTCCCTTTCCCGTCTCGCTGGTTACTGCGAGCTGGGCCCCAATGCTGCGCGCCCGCTTCTCCATTCCGCGCAGTCCGAAGCCCCGCGTCTGCTGTGCCGGATCAAAACCGCGGCCTTCGTCCTCCACCGTCAGCACCACGAGCTTTGCGCCGTACTCCACAGAGAGCACAATCTGTCGCGGATCTGCATGCCTCACTGAGTTCACGATGGCTTCCCTGCCGATGTGAAAGAGCGCGTCTGCCACGCGCACGGGGATATGCGGCGGCGCGGCCCGGGACTCTGCCTGGGGTTTGCGCAGGATGCGCACCTGTCCGCCCGCAACAATGCTAGCTGCGCAGTCCTCCAGCGCCGCTCCAAGTTCCCTGCCGGCCGGCCAATCCTCGCGAAGCATCGCAATGCTCAGGCTCGCCTCTTCGTGCGTTTGCCGCACGACGTCGCATGCCAGGTCGATCTGCTGATTGACGCGCGCAATGCCGGCTGGGTCAGCGTGCTCCAGCCCGTTGCGAATGCCCTGCAGCTGGAAGGCAACGCCCGCAAAACTCTGGGCCAGAGTATCGTGCAGCTCATGGGCCAGGCGCTCGCGCTCCTGCACAATCGCGCGCCATCGCCATTGCTTCGCGCGGCTATATAAATACTGCGCCATCAGGCACAGCAGCAGGATCGCAGTGCCGATCTCGGCCAACCGCAGCGGCGTCCACCACGGCGGCCCGGCTAACCTGTCGATGTCTTCTGTGGAGCGTAACAGCAGCGCGAACGATGTAGTTCCTTGCGTGTATCGCCTGTCGAGCGTGCACACGCCGCGCAGGTTCAGCACGCTGCGCGGTGTAAGCCGGCGGTTGAATTGCGATGACTGTCCTGCAGGAAGAAAAGCGCGAAAGGCCTGTGCGCCGTTCACCAGCTCCAGCACCATCATGTTGCCGTCCGGTGCAGCATGCATACCGGTCAGCATGCCCTGGAGCTCCACCAGCCGGGCATCGTAATCGCCTGTGGCCGCTTGCCCTGCCGTAATCGACAACGGCGCCGCCGGCGTGTGGTCCCACAGCAGACGCACTCGTGCATGGGGCAACATAGCCATGGCTCCAATGGGATCACCCGACATCTCCGGCGTGCCCGTCGCCTCCACCTCATCGCCCAGGTTCAGTGCAGGAGCAATGGGATCAGGCAAGGCAATCCCACCACCTTCGTCCTGCACAAACAGCACCGGCGAAGTTAGCGAAACTGTGCCGCGCACGGTGACAAGTCTTTCGGAACTGCCATGCGGCAATGCCGCTACCTGCGCGACAGGCGTGACATCCGCGCGCGGGCTCATGCTGCCGAAGAAGCGGCGACGCAGCTCCGGGTTGTCGAATGTGGGGAAGTTATGCGCAGCGTTGAAGGCAGCTTCGCTCTTCGGAAAGTCCGGATGAAGGACCCGCGGCGAAAGTCCCGCCAGCGCGACCAGATCCGATGCGCTGGCCGGCCGCACTTCTACATTGCGCCACGCCGCGCCCGTAGCCAGCGAGCGCAGCCCGATGCGTCCGCTGCGCGGGCAGTTCGGCTCTTCAAACAACGCCCGGGTCACCTGTCCAGAGCCGGTCTCCCCGGCGGTTGCGGCAATACTGCAGCCCGCCACCACGACATCCAGGTGATACCAAATGTGGCTATGCAGGCTGGGCATCCGCACCGGCGCGGCCTCCAGCCAGCCATGGTCCGAGCGGCCGATCACCAGTGAGCTGTCATACATGCGCACGCCGACGTAATAACCGTCGTAGGCGTCCACACCAGGCTCTTCATCGTTTGACCTGACCACCACGCCGGCATCGCCGCCTTCGCCCAGCATTTGCACGTCCGCCTGCAGCCTGTAATCGCGCCAGCGATACGACCCGGTCAGCATCTTGGCACCGCGCTCGTCTGAGTCGTTGTGCATCGCGCCGCCCACCAGTCGCCAGGCGCCGCCCACGGCATGCCACTCGTCTGCCCGGTCATGCGCAAAGTCATCGTGATAGGAGGGGCGTGCCGCCGGGAACCAGCGCCAGACCGCAATACCGGCAGCAGCCGCCGCGAGAACAGCCAGCACGGCCCATCGGCCCATCCTTCTGCCGCGCCTCACTGCGTAGGCCTCCAGTCCATGTTCAGCATCTGCTGGATCTCCGGCGTGTCCACGTTCTCGCGCGTCACCAGGCGCGGAGTGAAGCGCATCAGCCGTCCCTCCGTCCCGCCGGTGCCCGTCACCAGCCGGGCCGCCTGGTAGCCCATCGCAAATGTGTTCTCCGCGATCAGCGAATCGATCTCCCCCAGCCGCAGGTAATACACCAGATCGAGATCCTGGTCGCACGCGACCAGGTGCACCTGATGAATCCGCTGCTTCAGCTTCAGGCCCCGGTAGACGCCGCGCGTCGCGCCCACCGTGAGGGTGAAGATCGCGTTCAGGTCAGGATGGCTCGCCAGCAGCTCTTCGGTATTCTGCTCCGCCAGGCTGGTCCGAAATAAACCTGGCTGCGGCTCGAGCACCAGGATGCCGGGATACCGCGCCGCCATGCGCTGCCGAAACGCAGTCGCGCGGGCCACTGTGCCCATGAGGGCCGGAGTTGCGCCCAGAACAGCAACTGAGCCCTGCCCGTGCAGAATCGTCCCGATCCGGTCGGCCGCCAGTTCACCGGTCTCCCGCTCGTCATTCAGCAGATAATGCACCCGCAATGATTGCGGCAGGTTCAGCGTGGCATCAATCACCACCACCGGCATACCCTGCTCCGCTGCCCGGCGCACCGCCGTAGTTAGCGCTACGGGATGGTCCGGGGACAGGATCAAACCACCGTCGCGCTGCCGGATCGACTGCTCGACCAGGGCAATCTGGCGATCGACCTCCGTCTCGCTGCTCGGACCGTTCCAGCGCGCCTTCCACGAGGTGCCCAGCAAAGCCTTGGCCACCCCGGCGTGCTCCGCCTCCCATATCTCCTGCGCCGTGGTTTGCGGGACGACCGCAATGGTATGGGAATGGCTACGCGAGCAACCCGTCGCCAGCAAAATCAGGAGCCCCCACCCGACGCCCACTCGGTTCGCGCTTAAAAATCGACACACGGCTTGTGAAAGCCTAAAGCATCGCGCAGATAATCGTCCCCAGCTCATTCTGAGTGCTTTCCAGTAATACTCCAGATCGTGGTTTGTTACAGTCACTCCCATGATCCGCCTTGTGTGGAGCCAGTTGGGTATCGCGTTTAGCGCACTGTTGCCGCTAGTCAATCCGCTCGGCTCGGCGCTCGTCTTCTACGGTCTGGTCGGAGCAGCGCCTCCTGAGGTCTATCGCCGTCTGGCGCGCAGAATCGCTATCAACACGGTTATTTTTCTGCTCGTCATTGAGCTCATTGGAGCAGCGCTCCTTACCTTCTTTGGTGTGTCGCTACCCATCGTAGAGGTGGCGGGAGGCCTGGTGCTCGCCGCTATGGGATGGTCCCTGCTCAATCAGCAAGGTGCAGCGGCTCATCAACAGGAAAAGGCAGAACAGACTCCGCCAGCCGATATTGAGGATCTCTATCAGCGTACCTTCTATCCGCTCACCTTCCCGGTAAC
>DASVAI010000314.1:0-2565 GCA_036376445.1 Acidobacteriaceae bacterium | reverse complement strand
AGGGCGATCACGTCCGCGTCATCTTTGACAACCACCTGCCGGAATCAAGTTCCATTCACTGGCACGGCTTCGAAGATCAGGTGCGCTACGACGGCCAACCCGGCATCTCGCAGCAGCCCGTGCCGCCGGGCGGCCGCTTCGTCTACGAGTTCGATATCCACCAGAGCGGCACCTACTTCTACCACTCGCACATGGCGATGCAGCAGATGATCGGTATGCTCGGCGGCTTCATCATGCATCCCGCGCAGCCCTATCAGCCCGCGGTCGATCACGACTTCCTCATCCACCTGCAGGAGTACGCCGTCCTGCCATCGAACACCATCCCGAACTCCATGAGCATGGAATACAACTGGCTCGTCCTCAACGGCAAGGCGGGCCCTGCGATCACGCCCATGATCGTGCCCCTCGGCAGCCGCGTGCGCATCCGCTTCGTCAACCTCGGCATGGATCACCACCCCATGCACCTGCACGGCCACACCTTCTACATCACCGGCACCGAAGGCGGACGCATTCAGGAGACCGCGTGGTGGCCCGGCAACACCGTGCTCGTCGGTGTGGCCCAGGCGCGCGACATCGAATTCGTCGCCAACAATCCCGGCGACTGGATGCTCCACTGCCATCTGCCCCACCACAACATGAATCAGATGTCCTCCACCGTCGGGCGCATGACCCGCACGCATGCTGGAAATGGCCAGGGTGCGGGAGTTCCCGCCGGTGTCGACATGAGTACTAGCATGGGCATGCTGCAGGGCACACCGACCGTTCCCATGGGCGATGATTACGGCACTTCACTCGGCCGCGGTACCGGCCTCGCCGGCGCCAGCGACATTGCCACCACCAACGGCCCGCTCTCCCAGCACGCCATGCATCAATCGATGCCGAGGATGCAGATGAACCCCGACGAGATCGCGCCCAACGCCAACAGCATCCCCAATTTCCCGCAGGACGCCTTCATGGAAGGCAGCATGATGAACATGGATGCCATGGTGGCTACCCCAGCTACCGCCGGCCTGTTGCCCGGCTGGAGCGCGCAGATGCAGGGCATGATGACCCTCATCCGCGTCCTGCCCCAGACCGAATACGACCGCATGATGGCATCCATTCGTAACAATAAGAGAGACGAAAAGCCCATGCCCGGCATGCACCATGACGGCCCGGAAGGAGGCGCGCGATGAAACTCCTTCTCGCCTTCCTGCTCACCACCTCCGCCGCCGCAGCGCAATCTATGCCCGGGATGCAGATGTCGTCTTCATCCAACCCACCTGCACCGCAGCAGGCCACCGCGCCTGACCCACTAGCCGAAGCCGCGAAGCATCCGCAGCTCAGCCTCGACGAGCTGCTTTCACTTGCGCGGGTGCACAACCCGACGCTCCGCGCCGCACAGGCCCGCATCGCCCAGAGCGCCGGCCGTGCACGACAGGCTGGAACGTTGCCCAATCCCATCATCGGCTATGAAGGCGACCAGATTCGCGGCGGCTCCTACGGCGGCGGCGAGCACGGAGCATTCCTCCAGCAGACAATCCCGCTCGGCGGCAAGCTCGGCTTGCGCCGTGACATCTATCGCGCCCAGCAGCAATCGGACACGCTCGCCCTTACTACGCAGCAGCAGAGCATCCAGTCCGACATCGAGAGCAGCTTTTACGCCGCGCTCGCACTGCAGCAGGAGATCGAGACACGCAAGCAACTCGTCACGATCGCAACCGATGCAGCCGAAACGGCGCGCCAGCTCGCCAACGTAGGTCAGGCAGACGCGCCCGACATCCTGCAATCTGAAGTCGAAGAGCAGCAGGCCGCGCTCGATACCGTTAGCACCGAGCATCGCTACATCGCCGCCTTCCACCAGCTCGCAGCGCTGGCCGGCCAGCCCGATCTTCCGCTCACTCGCCTCGAGGGCAACCTCACCGCAGCGCCCGCGTGGCCGCCGTCGATCGATGCGCTCATCGCGCAAAGCCCCGCCGTCCAGCGCGCCGATCAGGCGGTCCGCGTCGCGGAAGCCGAGCTCCGCAGCACGCGCCGTGAGATCGTTCCGGACCTCACGCTGCGTGCCGGCGAGCAGTGGAATGGCGAATTAGTACGCGAGCGCCCGAACATCCCCGCCGGTCCGCAGTCGCTCGCGTCTGCCTCCATCGACCTGCCGCTGTGGAATCGCAATCAGGGAAACATCGCCGCTGCGCAAGCAAGAGTCGAGCAGGCGCAGGCAGAAGCCCAGCGCGTCAGGCTCGCGCTGCGCCACAATGCCGCGCCGCTCATCGAGCAGTACAACATCGCGGTTACGGAAAGCTCGCGCTACAAGTCAGATCTGCTGCCGCGCGCGCAGCGCGCTTACGAACTCTATCGCGATCGTTATCAGCAGATGGCGGCCGCCTACCCGCAGGTGCTCGTCTCGCAGCGTACGCTCTTCGAATTGCAGCTTGCCTACATCCACTCGCTCGGCGAGCTCCAGCAATCCGCCGCGAGGCTTCGCTACTTCGGATTGCAAGGAGCGCTCAACTCAGCGTCCGTGCCATGATGTGAGGATCTCCTGTGGGCAGCCTCTTTCATTAGCGCGTGCACATCCTCGATCAG
>DASVAI010000282.1:0-7704 GCA_036376445.1 Acidobacteriaceae bacterium | reverse complement strand
GAGTCTCTTTCTCCTAGGGGAGAGGCGTTGGGCGGCGGCGAGGTCGTTGTGATAGCGGAGGCGGAAAAGGTCAGCGATGAGTTGCTGATTGCGCATGGCGAAACGGAGCTGGCGACGGAGTTCCTGGCGGGGACACCCCCTCCCCCCTCCCGGTGCGGGAGGCTGCGGTATAAACCGTGCCAGATCATGCGAAAATGTGCTGTCCCGAGCATCAAAGTCGTCTTTCTAAAGGAGTTAAGGGTAAAATCATCCAGGCATTGGAGTTAGCGGACGCTGATTGGAGCACCAACAGAAAAAGCCACCGCGTTGGTGGCTTTTATCTTCTGATTCTCTATTTCTATTGTAACGAATTGAACATATATAACTGGCAACTTTCCTGTGGGTATTCCCGATGTGGGAGTTACCTTGCCCCCGGTATGCCAGAGCATTCTGAAGCAGAGCTTCACTGATGAAAAGCCGACTTTCCGTTCCTCATTCGTGAGCCGTATGCCAACCACATCTTGCACGGTCGAGGGTGAGGGAGCAGTATAGGTGGCTTAGAGTGGAAAGGAGAGTGTCATGGCTGCAGAGAAAACGCCCGACGGGAAAAAGGTGCACCTCTTCCCACCCCCATCGAAGGACTTCGACCCATTCGCGGCGACCGAGAAGGACTTGATGAGGCATGGGCTGCCGTTACGGCCTGACCCCCAAACTCAGCCGGGCATGGCCGCGCTGTGGGAGCGACAGGCGGCCCGCTACCGAAGCTTCGATCACCTGGAGCCGCAGCCCGACACGGCGACAGCGGCCAAGAAGGCGATCATCGCGCCTGCTCTGGGTCCGGACCCCATCGAGTCGTGCGGCTATCAGCTCTTCAGCACCTCGGCACCGTTCACCGCTCTATTCGTCACATGGACGGTGCCCGACCTGCATTTCACCCCCAGTTCAGTCGGCGTCGACTACTTCCATACTTTCGTCGGTCTCGGCTTCCTTGACGTCCACGTCGAGATGACCGTCGACTCCGCGCAGAACGTCACCAGCCAGATCTGGGCACAAAGCATCGGGCAGGTCAATCTACCGGTCCGCCCCGGCGACGTGATCAGCGGCTCCCTGTGCCTTCAGACCAACCAGGCCGGCACAGCGTCGTACTTCCTCGCCAACGAGACCACATCGCAGACGATCAACTTCACCGTCGAGACCGGGTTTCCCCCCGCCGTCACCATCAACGCGGGAGTCACTCGCAGCTGGTCGCTCAACCAACCGTTCCCCCCGCTGGCCAGCTTTGGGGTTGTCTACTTCGACGAAATCAGCGCCTACACGACAAGTGGTCCGCAGTCGCTTACCTCGGGCCAGGCCATCACCATGGTCGACCAGAACGGCAGAACCCTCGCCAGGCCTGTCAGGCTCACCGACTTCACCTTCAAGACCGTGTTTGTATCGGCCTGATCGCCGGCTGCGGCGCCGAGCCCGACGAAGGACGGCAGTATCGGCTGTATAAGTTCGAAGACATCCTCGACGAGGATCAGTCCTCATAAACACGCTTCACGCCAGCGATATTGCTGATGAAGAGCTGGTCTGGGTAATTCGCCTCCGAAGAATGTAGCGAATTGACGGGACCTGACTGGCAGGTATCCGCTGATTCGGGGACCGCTCAGGTCAGGCTCTGCAGTTTGCTTCGCTCGATCGGGATGACAGCATCAACTCCGTGAGTAGCACTGGCTATACTGGAGCGGATTTCGCGGGGTGAATTGAGGAGGTAGTGGAGTTGAGTTGGACCCGACGGCGCGTGTTGCGCTCGCTGAGCCGGACCGCACTGGTGCTTCCGTTTGCGGATGTGCTGGCGATGGCGGTTCCGCCGTGGAAGCGTGCTGAGGCACAGCAGCAGCAAGGCCCCGCAGCCCAGCATGAGTATGAGACCAAGCCGGTGGCGCCGCCGGCCGGGCCGACTTCGCCGATTGCCGGAACGCCGCTGGACGTGAGCTTTGTGGATGTCGCGACCCAGAGCGGGCTGAATGCCAAAACGATCTACGGCGGCGTGGGGAAGAACAAGTATCTGCTGGAGACGACTGGCTGCGGCGTGGCGTTTTACGACTACGACGAGGATGGTTGGATTGATATCTTCCTGGTGAACGGATGGCGGCTGGAGGGATTTGCCAAGGGGTTGGAGCCGACCTGTCATCTGTTTCGTAACAATCGTGATGGCACATTTACGGATGTGACGGCGAAGGCGGGGCTGGCGCACAGCGGATGGGGGCAGGGCTGCTGCGTGGGCGACTACGACAATGACGGCCACGACGACCTGTTCGTGAGCTACTACGGGCAGAACGCGCTCTTCCGCAACAATGGCGACGGCACCTTTACGGACGTGACCGCGAAGGCCGGGTTGACGCAACCGAAGACGCGTTGGAACTCGGGATGCGCATTTCTGGATTATGACCGCGACGGACATCTGGATCTGTTCGTGGGGAATTACATCGATCTGGATTTGAAGACGGCGCCGGTGCCGGAGTCGGGGCCATGTTTGTACAAGGGCATCATGGTGGCGTGCGGTCCGCCGGGGCTGCAGCCGGGAAAGAACATTCTGTATCACAACAACGCCAACGGCACGTTCACCGACGTGTCGGAGAAGGCCGGAATGTGGGGCACCATCGGCAATTTTGCGCTGAGCGTGGCGGTAGCGGACCTGGACAATGACGGGTGGCCGGACATTTATGTGGCGAACGACTCGACGGCGGCCACGCTCTATCAGAACCAGAAGAACGGCACCTTCAAGGATGTGGCGATCGAAGCGGGCGCGGCGCTTTCACCAGACGGCAAACCGCAGGCGGGGATGGGCGTGACGGTGGGCGACTACAACCGCGACGGCTCGCTGGACATTGCGAAGACTAACTTTGCCGGCGATACGGATTCCTTGTATGCGAATGAGGGCGACGGCAACTTTGAGGACCGCACTTATGAGGCTGGGTTGGGGCTGAATACGCGGTACCTGGGCTGGGGCATCGGCTTCTTCGATATGGATAACGACGGATGGCTGGATTTGCTGGTGGCGAACGGACACGTGTATCCGGAGGTGACCACGTCGAAGACAGAAGCGCCTTATGCGGAGCACAAGTATCTGTACCGCAACCTGCACAATGGCCGCTTTGAGGACGTGAGCGACAAGGCGGGGCCGGGGATTGCGGCGGCAGCCCCGGCGCGCGGCTGCGCCTTTGGCGATTACGACAACGACGGCGACATAGATATGGTGGTGAACTGCGTAAATACGTATCCGCAGTTGTTGCGTTGTGACGTGAGCGTGAAGCGCAACTGGATCAAGATCAAGACGGTGGGCGTGAAGTCGAACCGGACGGGGATTGGTGCGCGAGTGATAGTGACGGCGAAGACCGATACCAAGGCGGCGAAGCCGCTGGTACAGGTGGACGAGGTGCGGAGCGGCGGGAGTTATTACTCGCAGAACGATCTGCGGCTGCACTTCGGCCTGGATAAGGCGGAGACGGTGGAGTCGGTGGAGATACGCTGGCCGAGCGGCCAGCGTGATATCTGGAAGAACCTCGCAACGAATAGGTTGTATGTGCTGGCTGAGGGAGGCAGGTTACTGAAAGCGGAAATACTGACGGGTGGGAAGAAGTAATTTCTTTTGAAATACCGCAGCTCCTCCTACAATCAGGTCACCACAATCCTTTCATTTGGAATCGTTCATTTTGCGAAGGAAATTGCCCTTCCATGTTTGAAGAGCACGGTCAGCGGGTGGCGGCAGTCTGATGCCGGAATGTGTCGAAACGATTGGAGCGGATAACCGGAAAATCCGAGTATCCGGCTGGCGTCCCGTCTCCCTGGTATGGCTTCTGTTTGTCCTGATATTTGCCGGAGCAACGATTTTCGGATTTCGGATGACCCGGGCTGCAGCGCTGATTTATAGCCTCACGAATGCGCCGCGTTCAGCGCCTGTCAAGGTCTATTCCAGATTCTTTGCCGATCAGTCGACGGTCAGTGAGTTTTGGATTCAGGGCCGGAAGAGCCGGCTGAGAATCCGGATGCTGACGCCCAAAGGCGCGCCAAATGCGCCGATGATCATCCTGGTGCATGGTTTTGTGCGCGAAGGCGCGCAGAACCCGGTCAT
Source organism: Acidobacteriaceae bacterium (assembly GCA_036376445.1). Classification (GTDB taxonomy): domain Bacteria; phylum Acidobacteriota; class Terriglobia; order Terriglobales; family Acidobacteriaceae; genus KBS-83. The sequence continues at coordinate 3,608 of DASVAI010000282.1, read as the reverse complement.
CAGTGCGCTCGCGGAAGGACTTTGCAAGAGCGGGTTGCGCGTGGTCGTGCCCTATATCGAGTCGGAGCAGAACTTTCGGATCGAGCCGGCGGCGGTTGACGAAATTGACGACGTTGTTCGCTGGAGTGCGAAGGCTTCCGGCGAGAAGGTTTCTCTGTTCGGCATCAGCTATTCGGGCGGTATGGTGGTTTCTGCCGCCGCGAATCCCGGATATTCAGATTTGGTGAAGATGGTGTTCTGCGTCTCGGGATACAACAGTATCGACCGGGTGGGGAGATTCTATTTGCACGATGGCGCGGCGGGACCGGATGGTAAGCCGTATGCCGTTGTCCCCGATGCGGGTGCGCTCACTGCAATGGCCATGCAATATGTCGATGATCTGGTGCCGCCGGAGGATATACAGCCGATGTTGGCTGGGCTGCATGCGATCGCCGCTAACAGACGGCCGGCCGTGACCGGCGGGCAGAGCGCCATGCTCGACGATCTGGTGCATGTGAACACGCCCGAGATGCGGGCGCGGTATCGCGCGGTGCTGGATCGGCATCACGCGGAGCTCGCGTACCTTTCACCGGCGGGAAGAATCCAGCAGGTGCACGCTTCTGTCTACGTTCTGCACGGAGCCGTGGACGACATTATCCCCAGCACGGAAGCGGAATGGACGCAGGCCGAGGCTTCGCACCAGCGAAGCGTGAAAGTGATCATCACGCCGTGGATGCATCATGCGGTGCTGGCGCCATATGTCCCGCCGCAGGAAAAGGTGCGGGTTGTGTTCTTCGTCTCGCAGATGCTGGACGAGGCGCTCAATCGGGTTCCTGAGCCTGTCGTGCACTAGATCGTAACTGCTGGGGAAGTCATTACTTTTGCATGGTGTAGGGGAAGGAAAAGCGGCCGATCTGGATGACGGAGCGGGGCTCGCCGGCGGAGCCGCGCGGCGGCCAGATGCGGAAGCTTTCCACCCGCGTGATAGCGGCGATGCGAGCGGCGTCGACCTGACCGACGGGCTTGCCGGTGGCGGCCTCATAGAAGCTGACCTTAAGCGCATTGTCGGAGCGCGTATAGCCGAAGACGTAGTCGCCGCGGGAGAGGTCGAGATTGCCGACGCGGATGGGCGCCTGCACGATGAAGTAGTGGGAGTACTTGCCTTCTGCGGAGTAGCCGGCGGTGATCATGACGACCCCGGCGATGAAGTGTCCGTTCGCGTCGGTGATGCCGGAGGCGGTGCGGAACTCGGTTTCGATGCGCTCGGAGATGACGGGGGCGCGCGCGGGAATGACGGACTTGAGCTCTTCGGGAGTGGCGGCGCGCCAGGCTTCCGGCTGCGCATGGAGTGCGGCGGGCGCGAGCAGGAGAGCGAGAGAAGAGCCAAGAGCAACGTGAAGAAAGCGGCGGCGGGTCGCGTTAGTCAAGATGAACGATGCCTCGCTGCAATGCGGTGGTCGCGGCCTGGGTGCGGTCGGTGACGCCGAGTTTGCCGAGCAGGCTGTTGATGTGGGTCTTCACGGTGGCTTCGGAGATGAAGAGTGCGGCGGCGATCTCCTTATTGCTGTTGCCGCCGACGATGAGGCGGAGGACTTCGGTTTCGCGCTCGGTGAGGGAGGGCGCGTTCATGCGCTCGGCGAGGCGCTCGGCCACGGGGGCGGGAATACGGGATTTGCCACTGTGGACGGTACGAATGGCCGCGAGGAGCTCTTCGGTGTCCATGCCTTTGAGCAGGTAGCCGCGAGCGCCGGCCTGCAGCGCACGATAGATGTCCTCGTCGCCATCGAAGGTGGTGAGCACGATGATGCGGGCGTTGGGGAACTCGGCGCGGATGGCGCGGGTGGTTTCGACGCCGTTCATGGTGTTCATGCGCAGGTCCATGAGGGTGACGTCGGGCTGGTGACGGCGATAGAGCTCGAGAGCCTGGCGGCCATCGGAGGCTTCAGCGACCACCTGCATTTCGGGAACGGTGGCGAGCAGCGCGACCAGGCCCTGACGGACGATGTGATGGTCGTCGACGACGAGCAGGCGGACGGGTGTTGTGGCGGAATCAGCGGATGGGGTCACGGCGGTGCTCAGGCGTCCTCATGGTATATCGGCGCGCAGGGAAATGCGCGTTCCTTTCGCCGGCGCGGAGTCGATGTGAAGTGTAGCGCCGATCTCCGCTGCGCGCTCCTGCATGCCGCGCAGACCGAAGTGGCCACCCTGCGCGAAGCCTGATGGATCGTACGTGAATCCGCGGCCATCGTCATCGATCGAAAGGTGGACAGAGCGGGTGTCGTAGGCGAGCGTGACCTGGATGACGGAGGCCGCGGCGTGGTGGACGGCGTTGTTGACGGCCTCGGTCGCGATGCGGAGGAGCTGGTCTTCGACCGCGCTAGGCGTGGCCCGATAGGTGCCCTGCACCTGGAAGCGGACCTTGGCAGTTCCGCGGGCGGCGACCTGCGTGACGGCGCGGTTGAGACGGACGGGGAGGTCAGCATCGGCGGCGGCGGAAGCGCCGGTGGCGGAGCGGAGATTCCAGATGGAGCTGCGGGCGTCGGCGAGGCTGCTTTTGACGAGAGCGCGCGTGGCGTCGAGCTGGGTGCGTGCGGCATCGAGCGATGAGTTGAGCAGGCGGGAGACGAGCTCGAGCTGCACGCCGATGCCTACGATGTCCTGCGCGAGGGTGTCGTGGATCTCGCGGGCGATGCGGGTGCGCTCGGCGAGCACAGCGCTGAAGCGGAGCTCCACGTTGCGGACGCGCATGCGGTAGATCTCATAGGCGAGGAAGAGGACCGCGAGGCCGAGCAGCGTGCGGAACCACCAGGTCTGCCACAAGTGTGGCAGGACGCGCACTTCGAGCGATGCGCCGGTCTCGTTCCAGACGCCGTCGTTATTCGCGGCGAGGACGCGGAATTTGTAAGAGCCGGGCGGGATGTTGGTGTAGTAGGCGACACGGCGCGCGCCGGCGTCGATCCATTTGGTGTCGAAGCCTTCGAGGCGATAGCGATAGCGCACACGCGCGGGGGCGACGAAGCTGAGGCCGGCGTAGTGCAGGGCGAGGCGGGAATGGCCGGGCGGAACCTTGACCATCGACTTCTGGGGGGCCTCCGTCTTGCGGGGGACCATCGCGGCGTTCTGCGGCGCAGTGATGGTCCCAGGCTGATCGTCGACGGTTACGTTTTCGATTACGACGGGCGGGGGCAGCCGGTTTTCCTGCTGATGCTCGGGGTTGGTGACGCTGATGCCGCGCAGGGTAGCGAACCAGAGCGAACCGTCGGGCGCGCGGACAGCGGCGGGATGGCCGGATGAGCATTCGTTTATGCGCATGCCGTCGGCGATGCCATAAGCGGCGACGTTGATGTGCACGCCGGGGCGGGCGGCGTAGTCCTCGAGCTGACGGCGCGGGACGCGGTAAATGCCGGTGGCGGCGGCGAGCCAGAGATTGTGCCGGCCGTCTTCGATGATGGCGTGGATGACCTCAGGCAATCCGGTGGAGGCGGACGGGAACTCGGTGATGCGGCCGTTGCGCAGCAGATTGAGGCCGCCACCGTTGGTGCCGATCCAGAGGAGGCCGGAGTCGTCCTGGTACAGCGCGGTGATGACGTCGGAGGAAAGGCCGCTGCGGGTGGTGAGATTGGTGATCT
>DASVAI010000264.1:0-3316 GCA_036376445.1 Acidobacteriaceae bacterium | reverse complement strand
GTTAGTCAGCTCGAGCGGCCGCAGGGCCTCATCGAAGCGGCGGGCCAAGGCGCGCGCCGCCCGCTGCACGTGAAGACATAAGCAGCAGTCACGAACATGCAGTGTGATTTCAAACGGGACCATTCCTTCACTTGACATCTCCTCTAATATGTTGATATCAACGTAAAAATGTCAAATGATTTATGGCGTCCATCCACAGGATCCAAAGCGGAAAGTCTTGCAGATTCACGAATTGGAATAAAAAAATAGGGTGGCTGTCGATTTTTCGGTCTGCCGAACGACTACCAGTTAACAGGCGCTGGCGAATTGAAAGCCTGGAAAGGTTCAAGGGACGATATGACTTTCCTTCGCGAACTGAAATATGCGGTGCGGTCTCTGTGGCGCGTTCGCGCGTTATGGGCCACTGTAGCCTTCACCCTGGCGCTCGGTATTGGCGCTAACGCCGCCATTTTCAGCGTGATTCGCGCCGTGCTGCTGCGTCCGCTTGCCAACCGCGACGAAAACCGACTGCTCTATGTGCAGCAGGACGCGCCGGGCATCGGCGACATGGACGCGAAGTTCTCCATTCCGGAGATCGACGACCTGAGCAAGAACCTGAAGACCATCACGCAGGTCGGCACCTTTTCCACCATGAGCTTCACCATCGTGGGGCTGGGCACGCCGCGCGAGGTTCCCGGTGGCGTGGTGGACGGCCATTACTTCGACGTGATCGGACTGCGCCCGGTGCTGGGGCGGCTGCTGACAACCTCCGACGATGGACCGAACGCAGCGGGGGCAATGGTGCTGACGTATCGCTTCTGGAAGGAATCGCTGCATTCCGATCCGGGCGTGCTCGGCAAGACGGTACGGCTGGAGAGCGCCATGGGGACACGCACTGCGACCATCGTGGGCGTGTTGGAGCCATCGGTGCCGTATCCCGTGGCAACCGAGTTCATTTCAAATATCGTGACCAGCCCGCATCACCTGTCGGCCACCATGGTGACCGGTCGCGAGCATCGCATGACGGATATTTTCGCGCGGCTTGCGCCGGGAGCCACGCTGGATGCCGCGCGGGCGGAACTGCACACACGCTACGCAGCGATGACCGCCGCACATCCGGCCGAATACAAGCCCGCCGAGCACTTCCAGATCAGCGCGCGGCGCATGCATGACCAGATCAATGCGCGCGCCAACACCATCCTGTGGGTGCTGTTTGCGGCTTCGGGGCTGCTGTTTGTGATCGCGAGCTCGAATGTTGCCAACCTGGTGCTGGCGCGCACGGTGCGCCGCGAATCGGAGCTGGCGGTGCGCTCGGCGCTGGGAGCCAACACCGCGGCGCTGCGGCGTTCGCTGCTGGCCGAGAGTCTGGTGCTGTGCGGCAGCGGAGTGCTGGCCGCGCTGCTGCTGGCATGGCCCATGGTGTCTGTGCTGGGGCGCTATGCAGCACGCTTCTCCGTGCGCGCAGACGGCCTGACGCTGGATGCCACGCTGGTGTGGTTCGGCATTGCGCTGGCGCTTGTCGCCGCCGTCTTCCTGGCGTACGTGCCGCGGCTGCCATCGGAGCGGACGGAGTTGAGCTCCAGCCTGATCAGCGGCGGGACGCGCAGCAGCACCGGAAGCAGCAGCAAGCGCCTACGCGTCTTCGCGGTGTTGCAGATTGCAGCTTCGTTTGTGCTGCTCACCGGCGCGGCGATGCTGATGCGAACGCTCTACACACTCGAAAATACGCCGCCGCCATTTGATGCTTCGCGCGTTGTTGCCGTAAATCTGCCCGTGCTTACCTATGGACGGACGCAGCAGCAGGTGCAGGACTTTTATCGCGAGGCGCAGCGGCGAGTGAGCGCATTGCCGGGAGTGGCTCGCGCCGCCACGAGCTTCGGCGTTCCCTGGCGCGACGATGAGGCACTGAACATTGCCTTCACCTTTGCCGCCCAGGGCGCTGCTGTGCGCAAGAACGGAATCGAGGACTGGCGCGCCAAGTTCCGCTCGATTTCGCCGGGCTACTTCGAGACGCTGGGACTGCCGCTTGTTTCGGGGCGCGACTTCCGCGACTCGGACAAGGAGGGCAGCGAGCGCGTGGTCATTGTCAATCAGAAGCTCGCGCAGACGCTCTATCCCGGGCAGAACGCGCTCAATCGTGAGCTGCGGTGGACCGATGGAGTCATGAAATTTATCGGGATCAGCACCGAGCCGCGGCGGATCGTGGGTGTGGTGCCCGACTTCGATGACGAGAACATCATCCCCTCCCCGGAGATGATGGTGTATGAGCCGGCCGACCAGGAAGGCTGGGAGGGCCGCATGCTGGTGCGCGTTAACGGCGGCGACCCGCACACGCTTGCACCGGCGATCACGCGGACGGTTCACGACATCTACGCCGAGCAGCCCGTGGAGCGGATCAGCACACTGCAGGACATTCGCGCCGAGGTGATGACGCCGGATAAATTGAATGCCGTGGTCTTCGGCGGATTTGCCGCGGTGGCGCTGCTGATCTCAGTTGTCGGCGTGGCGGGCGTGCTCGCATTTTCCGTCAGCAGCCGCACGCGCGAGTTTGGTATCCGCATGGCACTTGGCGCACAGCCACGGGACATCCTTACCGATGTGCTGCGTCAGGGGGTGGGGATAGCCGGCATCGGCGTGGCTGCGGGAATCATTTTTGGGATCGTCTTCGCGCGCGGAATCGGCCGCTACATCGCTGAGGTGCATGAGCCCGGAATGCCGGCCGTTTTGGCGGCAGCTTTCGTTATTCTGGCCGCTGCGGTGATCGCGTCCGCAGTGCCGGCGGCCCGCGCCGCAAGGGTGAACGCTGTGGAAGCGCTGCGAGCCGAGTGACTTTCAGCTAGGCCCAGCGTTTCAGTTCCGGGCAGCGCGCGTAGATGCGGCGCTGATCTTCGGGACTGAGCTGGCCCAGGCGCCTCGGCTTGTCCTGCGGGCGCGTGCCCTTCTGATTGAGCACATTCATCAGGCTCCACTCGCGCTGCAGCGTCTGCGGCTCCTGCGCGGGCAGATCGTAGCGCGTGAAGTCGATGACCATGCGCGGCGTGTCCTTCTCCCAATTGCGCAGCAAGGCCAGACGGAACTCCTGGTTCATGTACCACTGGATCTCCAGGTCCTTTTCAGAACCGGGCGCGCCGGTGCCTTTCGCGTCGAAACGGTAGTTGAGCGACGCATTGTTCGGCACGTGACGGCGCCATTCCGTGCCGAACTCGCCTTCTGTGATCACCTTTGTATCCGGCCATCTCTCTTTGACCGATTGCAGCCACCAGGTCAGGTCGGGGTCATGGCCGAGCGAAGTTTCCCATATCGCGGTGACGAAGCCGAAGCCGTTCAGTGCATGGCC
>DASVAI010000245.1:0-4014 GCA_036376445.1 Acidobacteriaceae bacterium | reverse complement strand
GCCGAGCATCTGTAAACCCATATGAAGAAGGTGTTGCGTCGCCGCGAAGTCTTGGTAGGAAAAGGCGGGCCACGGATCGTATGCTGTACTGCTCTTCAGTGACATGACAGTCTGCTCGCTCCAAAGGCACAACAGCTAGTTCGATGTATAGAGTATCGCGTCCGCATGCGCTTTTCTCCGGCGGTGGCAATGTGGCACCATTTGGAGCGCGACCGCTTGCGCACGTCTCGCTCCATCCGGTTATGGCTGAAGGTGGCCAGCGTACTTAGCGGCGACGATGTTGCGCTGCACTGCTTCCATGGCTTGACGATCGGGCATTCCCCTGGTCATCACACCCTCGAAGAAAATAGCCGATGCCCCAGTTGCTGTTATCGCCGCCAATGACCAAGATGATGGCTCCTTCCTGCTGCATGGGCAGATAGCCGTTAGGAAGCGGGATGATGCCGGTCGTGGTCAGAGATCCAGAGTGGGCGTTGCCCTGATAGATGGCATATGTATGCTGGCCGTCGCTGGCGCCCCATGTCGATGACGAAGACAGAACCGGCGGGCACTTTGAGATGGCCGTAGATGCCGTCCTCCATGTCCAGCCCTGCGTCGGGACTGCATGGGTCGCTTTGGCACATGATGTTGATCGCGTTCATGTGTCCTGCTTTGTTGTCGAGATCGTTGGTCTCCGCGTTGCCAAAGTCGAAGCAGCACTTGGTGTTGAGATGGAGTGCGGAGGTGACCATGTAGACGCCCTCGGGCTGACCGTGGACAGCAGTGCCCTTGGCGCGGTCGTTGCGGTATCCGGTGCCGGGAGATACAGCGATGCCGTAGGCCTTGTATCCGCCGATCGTAAGCGGGAGAGCGTTGGCAACCGCTGGGATATCGCAGCCGTTGGGACCGGGGCCGCGCGATGCGCCGCCGGGAGACGCGGGCGTCAGGTCGTTGTGGTTGGGTGACTGATCATAGAGCTTGGTGATGGTGCAGGAAAGCGCTAGCGCAGAACTTGTCCTGCGTTTCGGCTTTGGCGTAACCGTCAGGGAGGAGGCCGACGTCGGCGGAGGATTTGTCTGACTGCCGCGTGACCTGATAGAGCGGGCCGCTGTACGCGCTGTACAGAGCGCGGCTGGTGCTGAAAGCAGCTACACAAGGAGTCGCGGAAGCGTAGAGGTCACACGGGCGAGGCGTGACCGCGTGCGTTAAAACGGCACCGGCCGGGCTGATCGCGAAGGTGAAAAGAATAGCGATTGCCGACAGGCTTTTCCCAAAGAATGACAGTGACTTGAATTCCATTCGTGAGTTCCTTGCTTTGTTTGTTTCACTTGTTGGCTTGACAGTTGGTCAGGGCAAGAGACTTCTCGCATGGAACACGGGCTCTTCTGATGTAGCCCGGAGGATTGAGAGTGCAGCCGATGCGATGAGCACCGTTTTCAAGCCGGCTCATCTGAAATTATGCTGACACCCGATTTAGCATTAGCGTCCGAACACAAATTTGCAATGGCAAGTGGAGGTGAGCTGCTGGATGTCGACAGATGCAGATCGCGTATCGCAGCATGGATATGATCAGCAGAATAAGTCCCGCAAGGAAGCAGGCGAACATGCCGGCGATCGGGTACGAATGAACGACTATTATCGAGCACGCTCTGTTTGGAAACTGGTCTCGCCCGAGTACCTGGGGTCGACCTCAAGCGGAGACAGATGGAGGGTCATGCCCCCATATCTCCTAGGAGAACAAACTTTACTACTGCCATTTGAGACATGGTTGCCGACAGGTCCTATCTATTCGTCGATGCCGCCATGCACACATGGTCTGGCATCCCTGGTATAAAGCACAGAGCCCTGAAGTTCTCGCGGAAGCCTATGGTCTTTGTACGAAAGGGAACGCGATCATGTTGTTGAATCTGACGCCAGACAATACCGGGCGGATCTAGAGGATCCGGTCGCGACCTTCCGTTTAGTTGCCGAGTTCATCCGGACGTGAAGCCGGCGCAGTGGGAGCTATATGCCATGCAGGGCTCAACCATTTATCGGGGATTCGTCCGACTGCGAGGTCTTGAAGGCTTCTATTTAGCTTGGGTCAATGTCCGAGTGGACCACCAAAGCAGGCGATGAGCGATTGCGATCGAAGACAGCCGCACGAACAAAGAAAGCACTGAGTACTCAGATGAATCGGGCAATTGTCGTTGTTGGAAGCGCTAATCTGGATCTTGTCTGCACCGCAAACAGGCTGCCCTCCTCGGGAGAGACTGTCATTGGTGAACGCTTCGACCTGTTTCAGGGAGGCAAAGGCGCCAATCAGGCGGTTGCCGCTGCCCGGCTTGGAAGCGATGTCCGGATGGTCGCCAAGGTCGGCGATGATGATTTTGGAAAAAGGCTTCGTAACGGACTGATAGCTGCTTCGGTCAATGTCGATGACATGTCCACCGCATTCGGGATTGCATCCGGTGTGGCGCTGATCTCTGTGGATGCAAAGGGGCAGAACACGATCGTCGTGGTCCCGGGTGCAAACGGCGCGCTCCGTCCGGAAGATCTCGACCGCTGCCTTCCGCGGCTGCAGTCGGCGCGCATGATTCTTGCGCAGCTCGAGATCCCGATGGAAACGATTGAGTATCTCAGTTATGTTGCCCATCGTGCCGGTGTGCCTCTGATGCTCGATCCCGCGCCAGCGTGCGCAATCCCGCCGCGCATTCTTCGCGGCGTCGCCTTTCTTACCCCGAACGAGACAGAGACTGCGGTGTTATGCAAGCTCAACGCGGAGGAGCTGACTCCCGCAATGGCCGCCGAAGCCGCCGAGATGCTGCTCAGCACCGGCCCTCAAAATGTGATCATCAAGATGTCCGATCGCGGAGCTTTCCTCGCGAGCGCGGATGGGCTGCGAACGCTGGTGCCTGCGCTGAAGGTGTCTATAGTGGATTCAACTGCAGCAGGGGATGCTTTCAATGGCGGACTTGCTTCTGCATCGGTGCGTGGTATGGCGGTGGAGCACGCGGTACAGTTCGCCTCAGCGGTCGCAGCGGTTTCGGTTATGCGTTCGGGAGCACAACCTGCGATGGCAAATGCGCAAGAAGTGGCGGAAATGATGCAGCGACATGGCATGAGTATGGACAAACAAGACGAAGTGGTCAGGCCAGTATCTTCCTAGGAATCATCGATGATGCGCTATTTCAAATCCTCTTTCTCCAGAGTTCTCCTATTCGTTCTCTGCGTTTCTCTTTCGACTGCACTCGCAGCCACTTCCAGGCGAGTTCCGGTAGTGCTCGACACGGACATCGGCAGCGATATCGATGATGCTTTCGCCCTTGCCATGGTGATCGAGATCAAGGACCTGGATTTGAAGGCAGTCACCACGGTGTCTGGCGACACGCAGGCACGCGCCCGCATCGCGGCGAAGATGTTGTCACAGGCCAGGCTGGGAAAGATACCGGTGGCGGCAGGGGAGCCGGACGAGAAACCTGCATTCGCACAGGCGCGTTGGGCAGAGGACTTCTCGGGTCCATCACTTGTGCACGAAAAGGCAGTCGATCTGCTAAAGGAGTCGATCGACCGCGAACATGGGAAGATGGTCGTCATCGCTATTGGCCCGCTTACGAATGTTGCGGCTCTGCTGAAACGCTATCCGGATGAGAAGAGTCAGATCCGTGAAATCGTGCTGATGGGCGGCTCGATTGCGCGAGGATACACACCGGGATCTGGTCCAACAGCCGAATACAACATTGCCGCGGATGCCGCGTCGGCACAGGTTGTTTTTACGTCAGGGATTCCCATCCGGATGGCGCCCCTCGATGTAACTGCCCGATTGCAGTTGGATAAGGCCCATCGTGACGCAATTTTCGCGCACCATACGCCGCTGACGGACTCGCTGCAAGCCTTGTACGTTCTCTGGGGTCAGCCCACGCCGACGCTTCATGACCCGATGGCAGTCTCGCTTCTGACCGATCCCGCTCTCTGCCAGACCAAGCGTATGGATATCCAGATCAGCAGGAACGGTTTGACGCGGCCGGTGAATCATGGCCCAGCTGACGCAGTGGT
>DASVAI010000240.1:0-5633 GCA_036376445.1 Acidobacteriaceae bacterium | reverse complement strand
CTGAGCATCTGTCAGCGGCACTACCGATAGCCGGAACTGCCGGAACAAAAGCGACCCGCGAAACACCGGCGCTTCCCGCATCTCCGCCAGCGTCTTCGGCTGCTTCAGCCGCTTGCCCGGCGCGATCCGCACAATCGGGCTCTTCGGGTTCGACGCATCCACTGACACCACATGCGCCGTGCCCACCGCGGCCTTCTCCGTTACCGTGTGATAGATGACGAGCTTCTCGCCCTTCTTCATCCCGGCCAGATTCATCAGTGCCTGCGGATTCTTCACGCCGTCCCAGGTCGTCTCGCCATCTCGTTCCAGGTCGCTGTAGGAATACGACTCCGGCTCACTCTTCAGCAGGTAAGGCATCGCTCGTCACCTCGCCACATGGTTCACTCGAATCCCTGCCAGCTTCGCCCAAAGAAGCCCCGCTGTCCAGAAAGGCCCGGCTGTCCAGCAGCGGCCGCTCGAGCGATCGCACCCAGTCCGTCATCTCATCCGGGCCGCGCCCGTTCTGCGCGCTGCGCTCCAGTTCGGTACGCACCGAGTACATCTTCGCATCCAGATCATCCAGGTAATGGAAGAGCACTGCCTCGGGCGTCATCGGCAGCTTCGGCGATCCGAATTCGTACTTCCCATGATGGCTCAGCACCATATGCTCCACCAGCAGCTTCAGCCGTGGCGGAAAACCCGGAATCTGCGCCGCCTTCTTCTCGATCATCGCGATGCCTAGCGTGATATGCCCGAGCAGTTGCCCTTCCAGCGTGTAATCGAAGCTCAATGCCCAGCGCAGTTCTGCCAGCTTGCCGATATCGTGCAGAATCGCCCCGGTCATCACCAGGTCGCGATGCACTTCCGGGTAATGCGGCGTCACGCGATCGCACAGCCCCAGCAGCGAGACGATGTGCTCCAGCAGCCCGCCTATCCAGGCATGGTGCAGATACTTTGCCGCCGGCGCGCTTCGCAGCAGCGAGGCAATCTCCGGATCATCCAGAAAGCTGCGGACAAGCTGCTGCAGGTAGATGTCTGTAAAGCTGTCGACGAAAGCGTTCAGCTTCCCCCACAACTCACCGATAGACTGTGTTGTGTGCGGCTGGAAATCCGAAAGCGAATACTCTTCCACGGCGGCCTTGCGCAGCTTTCGAATCGTAAGCTGTGGCCTGCCGTTCCACCCGGAAACTTCGACCTGCGCTTTCACAATATCGCCGGCTTCGAATGTCTCCGCGCACGCCTCGAAGTTCTCCCACATGCGGGCTTCGCAGTGCCCGCTCCGGTCGGTCAGGCGCAGCGAAAGATACGAAGCGCCATCCCGCTTGCGGCTGAACTGCTTCTGCGCCACGGCAAAGAAGTCCGTGACGATCTGCCCTTCGTACTTCGCGATCTCGCCCAGGAAGACCGTCTTGATTTGCCCCGAAATCATCTGCCCTGAAGCTGCCGTACCTTCGCTCACGGCTGTGGCTGCGCGGGCGCGGGCGTCGGTGTAGTTGCAGGGGTGGGGACCCCGCCGTTGTCCGTCGGAGCAGGCGCGCTCTCCGGTTTCGCCAGCGGCGAAGGCGTAGATGTCTGCGCCGGAGCGGGCGCGGGCTGCTTCGACTTATTGACTTCGTCGGAGTAGCGGGTCTTTTCACCCTTTGCCTTGGGAGCCTTCTTCTTCGTGGCTGTGTCGCCAGCCAGTCCCAGCGGAGCGGACTGCGTCTTCTCCGCTGCTGTTTCCTCGGGCGTGCCCTGCTGTGTCACGCGCTCATTCTCGACCTGGTCCGGTGTCTTCACCTTCTTAGGCTTCGGCTGGCGTGCGCGATCGGCAAAACGCGTCTTGCGCTCCACCGGCGCTGCCTGTTCCTCGGGGATATCGCTGGAACTCGAGTTCGAGGCTACCTGCGCCTCGCCGTTCTGCTGGACGTTCTCCGCCGGATGCGCGGCCGGAGGCAGCGCCTCGCGTGGCGCTTGGCCGAAGCGGATCTTTTCCTTCTTGCCCGGCTTCTCTACCGCGGGAGTGCCAGCCAGCGCCGTCGTACTGCCGGCTGCGGTCGCTGTCGGAGCCGTCGCTGTAGGTGCGGTTGTCGCTGCTGGCGTAGGTGCGGTGGTCCCCGCTGCATTGGGTGCAGTCGTTGCTGTCTCCGCGGCAGTGCTGCCGGCGTGGCGTCCGCGATGCGCTCCCGTGTACCGGCTCCGCTTGAAGTGCACCTTCTTCTTCGGCCCCGGAGGCGCGTAGGCGCTGTAGAGCGGTTTGGCCGAATTGTGCACGGCCGCCGTGTCCACGTATCCCGGACGCACATCCTCGTACGCGCTCTCCCGCAGCTTCGCCATGTAGTCGCGCAGCCTCGGCTGCATCTCGCTCATGAAGGCCGCTTCTTCCACCTGGGGGCGCACCGATGCGAAGGGCTGCGTGCCGCCAGGGGTATGCGCCATTACCTTCAGAATCACGTAACCCTGCCGGGTACGAATCGGCTCGGTCGCTTGTCCCGGCTGGAGCGCGAAGGTCGCATCCTCAAGCTGCTTCGCCAGCTTCCCGCGCGTAAAGTCGCCCAGGTCGCCGCCCTGCGCCGCCGTGGTGCCCACGGAATTTGCCTTTGCCAGAGCGGCAAAGTCCCCGCCCGCTTTGATCTTCCCTTTCAGATCGTCGGCCTTCGTCTTGGCCGCCGCCAGATTGGCCGCCTCATCGCCGGCGGTCGCCACCGGAATCAGAATCTCGCTCAGCCGCACCGATTCCGGCTGCGTAAAGTCGCTCACGTGCTGCTGGTAATAGCGTTGCAACTGAGCATCGGTCATCTGGATGTGGCGCCCCACCTGATCGCGGATCACCTGCTGCGTGATGATGCTGTTGCGGATGTTTTGCTTGAAATCTTCATAGGAGAGACCCTGCGAGGACACCGCCTTCTCCAGCTCTTCCATAGTGTCGAGGTGGTTCTGTTTGCGGATATCGTCCAGTCGCCGCACCAGTTCCGTCTCGCCGTTAATGTCCAGGTCTTTCCCCTTCGAAAGCAGCAACTGCTGATCGATGAGATCGCGCAGCAGGTCGCGCTTGTGGCTCTCGAGTTCCTGCTCGCTCCAGCCCTGCTGCCGCGCTTCCTGATCCATTTGCGCCTCGGCGCGGTTGTAGTCCGAGGTGTTGATGATCTGGTCGTTCACCTGGGCTACGGCTTCTTCCACCACGGAGCCGCCGAACGGCGAAGCCTCGGCCTTGGGGTCGAACTTAGCGCGCTCCGCCTGTTGTTCCGGGGTCAGGGGCTTGTTGGTCTTCTTCTGGGCAAGGGCGGGAGCAACTGCCAGCAGCGAACCAGCCAGCAGCCAGGCACAAATATCGGAACGGCGAAGGGTCATGAATCTCTCTACTTATCCGGCATCGCTCGCGTGCCGGGGTCCTCGAATCGGCAATGCCGATTCGGTAAAGCTCTTGCGTGTGCGTACTCGTGACGCCGGCTCATCCGACGTCCTGTTTCCTGTGCTTGTGCGTATTCTACTCACCACGGACGGTGCAGTGCACGGGCTGCCTGCACTTTGTTCCCCGATGTTCTTCCCCGAATGGCCCTAGGGCGAATTTCGTACCTGTTTTGCGTCCTCTGGGCGGCGCCTGCATCACACCTACGTGGCAGGGTCCGGCAGGCCGGCAATGCTATCGCCGGTGCTATACTCGCGTCTAAATATAACCGCGCCAGGACTGCTCGTGTGCCTGCCGCTGGCTTGAACTCATGGCATCCAGTCCGCGCCGCTCCGCAATCACCGTTGCCGTCTTTCTCGCCGCCTGCGCTGCCGGCGGCACACTCGTCGAACGTACCGTGGGCGCACAGGCCCAGGCCGACGAATCGACCCTGCGCAACGATCTCCGTTCTTTCACCACTGTCTACAGCCTGGTGGAGCAGAACTATGCCGAGCCGCTGAACGGCGACAAGGCCGAACGAGCCATCTACGACGGGGCCATCCCCGGTATGCTGCGCGTACTCGATCCGCATTCGAGCTTCTACGATCCCAAGGCCTACGCCAAGATGCGCGAGGATCAGCACGGCAAGTACTACGGCGTGGGCATGACCATCCAGCCGCAGAACAACAAGATCGTCGTGCTCTTTCCCTATGAGGGCACGCCCTCCTATCGCGCAGGCCTCAAGCCGGCCGACGTGATCATCGCCGTCGACGGCAAGTCCACCGACAACATGGACTCCACCGAAGTGGCCAATATGCTCAAGGGCCCCAAGGGAACTCACGTCTCCGTGACGGTGAACCGCTTTGGCCAGTCCAAGCCGCTGACCTTCGACCTGGTGCGTGACGAGATTCCGCACGGCTCCATCGACCTGGCCTTCATGATCCGGCCCGGCGTCGGCTACATCCACATCACGCAGTTCCAGGAAACCACCGGCCGCGAGGTCAGCGAAGCCCTCGACAAGTTCGGCCCCATCAAAGGCCTGGTGCTCGATCTGCGCAGCAACCCCGGCGGCCTGCTCACCGAAGCCGTCGCTGTCTGCGATAAGTTCCTGCAGAAGGGCCAGGTCATCGTCTCCCAGCGTGGCCGCGCTTATCCCGAGCAGACCCAGCGCGCCAGCCAC
Organism: Acidobacteriaceae bacterium; assembly: GCA_036376445.1. GTDB lineage: Bacteria > Acidobacteriota > Terriglobia > Terriglobales > Acidobacteriaceae > KBS-83. The sequence continues at coordinate 1,107 of DASVAI010000240.1, read as the reverse complement.
GGTAACGGCGGTAAGACCTTCCCCATCGTCGTGCTGGTAAACCATGGAACCGCATCTGCGGCAGAGATTGTCAGCGGCGCGCTGCAGGATCACGACCGCGCGCTGGTCGTCGGCGAGACCACCTTCGGCAAGGGCCTTGTCCAGACCGTCTATCCGCTCTCTGATAACACTGGCCTCGCGCTGACCACGTATCACTACTACACGCCCAGCGGGCGCCTCATTCAGCGCAACTACAACGGCGTCTCGCTCTACGACTACTACTACAACCACGAGCAGCCGTCTGCCGCTGAAGATAAGAACCGCGAGGTCAAGCTCACCGACTCCGGCCGCACTGTTTATGGCGGGGGCGGCATCACGCCGGACGAAAAGATTACGACCCCGAAGTCCAATCATTTCCAGGATGTTCTGCTCGAGCACTACGCCTTCTTCAACTTCGCCAGCCATTACGTGGCCAATCACACCATCGAAAAAGACTTCCAGGTCGATGACGCCGTCATGAACGACTTCCGCCAGTTCCTGAATAGCCAGCAGATTTCGTTCACCGAGCAGGACATCCACGGCATCTCCGACTGGATCAAGGCAAACATCAAAGCCGACATCTTCACCTCGAACTTCGGCCAGGAGCAGGGCCTTCGGGTTCGCGCCGACTGGGATCCCATGATCAGCCAGGCGATCGGCTATCTGCCGCAGGCGCAGGCGCTGGAAGATCAGGCAAAGAAGGCTGACGAGCAGCGCGCCTCGGCCGCTCTCCACGCAAATCAATAGGGGCCTGCGGCCTGCGCGCGAGTTGCAACACGGTTCGCGGAGGGCAATCCTATGGCAGAGAAGGTCCAGCACCTCGGTCTGGAGCGCGACTACAAGCAATACCTCTATTTCATCAACAAGCAAGGCAATGTCGCCCGCAAGAAGAAAGCCGGCGACGCTGCCGAAGAGGTTGTCGCGGAAACCCACCTGCAGCGCGAGAAGGGCTTTCTCTACTTCATAGACAAGGATGGCGACTTGGCGCGCGCGCCGCGCAAGGGCAAGTCCGCAGGCGAAGGCAACCAGTAGCCGCCGCTCCGCTCATCGCGCCGAAGCAGTCGTTGCATCCTCACACGGCTCGATAAC
>DASVAI010000231.1:0-8155 GCA_036376445.1 Acidobacteriaceae bacterium | reverse complement strand
GGTTGATCGAAAGGCGGCTGATGATCGTAACCAGGAAGGCGCGCGGCGACCGGATCTCCTCCGCCCCTGCCTGCTGCCAGCGCAGAAACGTCTCCTGCAGCATGTCCTCGGCATCGGCCACGCTCCCCAGCATCCGGTAAGCCACCGAAAACAGCAGCCCGCGATACTGGTCAAAGGTCGCCAGCCGCACCGCGGCTTTGCTCTCAGCCGATCCGGTTCCATCGTTCAAAGTTGGGTCCATTTCTCTACAGAAGACCGGCTAACGTTCCGGCATGTGACACCATTCTGCGCGACCGCTCTACCCATATGTTGTCATCCCGGGAAGTGGGTGAAATACGTCGACGCAAAGCGTGCACCGAATCCTCATTACCCCAGTGTCACCAATCCACAACAAACCTGCCATTTCATTCCCCTCAATTCGCTACAATAGAAATAGAGAATTAAGAAGAACAAGCCACCAGCTCGGTGGCTTTTTTATTTGGCGGGGGAACGGATGGCAGAATGAACTACCCACATCTCGCCGAGATGTGGGTAGCCCGCCGGCGTAGCCGGCCCACACAAACTCTTTGGAATGACGACTTAAGCGATAAGTTCTTTAGAAAGACGACTTTGATCCTCGGGAGAGCACATATCGAATTGATTCCACAGGGTTTGTGCCGGCTCCTCCCGCAGCGGAGGGGGTAGGGGGTGCCGGTGAGGATACAGACCGGGGCATCCGACCCACATCGGGGCGTACAGAAAAGTGGACCCGCCATCCCTTCGACCGCGCCATCGTCCCGCAGGCCCGGGCCAACGCCCTCGCTGCCCTGATCTCCGCGGGCTAAGAAATCGGGCAGCATTAGGTCCGCACGGTCTGGTAACAAACTCCGTTTTTCTGGAGCCAACAAACCTAAGTAGAATCAAAGCAGCATGGTTCTTCCCTTTGTTCGCGATGCCCTCGCGAGCATTGAACACACTGACAGTTTCGAGCGTGTGCGACGGCATCTCAGCCTCGCGCGAGGGCGCCGTCGTGTCTCCGGCCTCACTGCGACCGCCCGCGCCCTATGCATACCGCTCTTTGCCCATGCTGCGCAGAAGCCGGTCGTCGTTCTGGTCGCGGACAACAAGGCCGCGGAATCCCTCGAGCTCACGTTGCGTGCGGCCGCCGAACTCACCGGCGCCATTGAACCCAAGCGCATCCTTCGCCTGCCCGCGCACGATGTCCTCCCCTTCGAGAACGTCTCGCCGCACCCGGACGTGCAGGAGCAGCGCGCGTCGGTCCTCTGGAAGATCGGCTCAAACCGCGCGTCGATCGTCATCGCCCCCGTCGAAGCCGCATGCATGCGCCTCTTCGATGCGCCCTATTACGCCGGCCTCGCCCAGCAGCTCCGCCGCGGCGAAGAAGTCGACATCGAGCTGCTCATCGAGCACCTCCGATCCATCGGCTACACGCAGATGGACATCGTCGAGATGCCGGGCCAGTTCACCCGCCGCGGCGGAATCCTCGACGTCTACTCGCCCGAAATGGACCGCCCCGTCCGCATCGACTTCTTCGGCGACGAGATCGAGTCCATCCGCAAGTTCGAGCCCGAATCGCAGCGCTCCTCCACTCCCCTTGATGAAGCGCTCCTCCTGCCACTCACCGAAACACCGGTCTCCGAAAGGCTGCTCGCTGCCGTGCATGCCCGCCTTAGCCGCTCGCGTCTGGAGCCCAGCGGAGACGAAGCCGACGGCCTCGTCACCCGCACGGTTGCAGAAGGCGGCGTCACCGTATTTCCCGGCTGGGAGTTCTTCGCGCCCGTCGCCGGCGCCACCCACACTCTCTTCGATCTCTTCCGCACCCCCTTTGTCTTCGTCGAAGAACCCGCCATGCTGCAGAACCAGGCCGAGCGCTGGTGGAACAAAGTCGAGCAGCGCTACGATCGCGCCGGCATCGGCTCGCTCATCACACCGGCCGACATCTATCTCAACCCCTGGGAGCTGCAGGGCAAAATCGCCGCGCTCCCCGGACTCGAGCTCGACCAGCTCGGCGCCGTCGATGTGCTCGACGAAGACGTCAACGCCCCCGCCGAGATCACTTTTTCCTCCCGCCCCACGCTGCGCTTCCACGGCTCTATTCCCTCTTTCATCGAGCAGCTCAAGTCGCTCACCGTGCAGGAGCACCGCACCATCATCGCCGCGCCCAACCAGGGCGAAGTCGAGCGCCTCGCCAACCTGCTGCGCGAGTACGGACTCGCCTACCGTCTCGGCTCGCGCGCGCAGCACACCGGCTCAGAGACAATCTATGACGAATCCAGCTACCTAGGCGGCGACATGCGCACGCCCATCATCGTGCGCACCGCCATCGCAAACGGCGTCAGCTTCCCCGATGCAAAGCTCGTCATCATCGGCGCAAACGATCTCTCCGACGATGCCGACGTCGCAACGCGCCCCATGCCCGCGCGCTCCAAATCCAAGACCGCCGCCTTCGTCTCCGACTTCCGCGACCTCACCGTGGGCGACTACGTCGTCCACGTCGAGCACGGCATCGGCCGCTATCAGGGTCTGAAGGAGATCCAACAGGATGGCCTGAACGTCGAGTTCATGGTGCTCGAATTCGCCGAGGGCGCGCGCCTCTATGTGCCGCTCACGCGACTCGACCTGATCCAGAAATATCGCTCCACGGACGCAGGCCCTGCGCCAGTGCTCAACAAGCTGGGCGGCCAGCAATGGGCCAAGACCAAGGCTCGCGTCAAGAAAGCCATGGCCGATATGGCCGACGAGCTGCTCAAGCTCTACGCGCATCGTCGCGCCGCGGAGGGCCACGCCTTCACGGCCGACAACGAGTTCCAGCGCGAGTTCGAAGACGCCTTCGACTACAATGAGACCGAGGACCAGCTCGCCGCCATCGCCGACATCAAGCGCGACATGGAATCCAACACCCCCATGGACCGCCTGCTCTGCGGGGACGTTGGCTACGGCAAAACTGAAGTGGCCATGCGCGCCGCCTTCAAGGCCGTGCAGGACTCGAAGCAGGTCGCCATCCTCACCCCCACTACCGTCCTCAGCTTCCAGCACTACGAAACCTTCCGCCGCCGCTTCTCGCAATTCCCTATCAATGTCGAGATGATCTCCCGCTTCCGTACGCCCAAAGAGCAGAAGCTTATTCTCGAAAACCTCGAAGCCGGTAAGATCGATATCCTCATCGGCACCCACCGGCTGCTCTCGAAGGACCTTAAGTTCCAGGACATCGGCCTGCTCGTCGTGGATGAGGAGCAGCGCTTCGGCGTTCGCCACAAAGAACGCCTCAAGCAGCTTCGCCAGCAGATCGACGTACTCTCCATGTCCGCCACTCCCATTCCGCGCACGCTGCATATGTCGCTGGTTGGGTTACGTGACATGAGCGTCATCGAGACGCCGCCCAAGGACCGCATGGCTATCCAGACCGTTGTGGCCAAGTTCGACGAGAAGCTCATCCGCACCGCTGTCGAATTAGAGCTGGAGCGCGGCGGCCAAGTCTACTTCGTGCACAACCGCGTCGAGACCATTTACGAGCTGGCTGCGAAAATCCAGGAGCTAGTCCCTCAGAGCCGCGTCGGAATCGGACACGGGCAGATGGGCGAAGCCGAACTGGAAAAGACGCTGCTCGCCTTCATGAACCACGAGTTCGATGTCTTCGTCGCCACTACCATCATCGAGAACGGCATCGACATCCCACTCGCCAACACCATCATCGTCAACCGCGCAGACCGTCACGGCCTCTCCGAGCTCTATCAGCTCCGCGGCCGCGTCGGCCGCTCCAATCGCCGCGCCTATGCTTATCTGCTCATCCCGCCCGAGCAGGAGCTCACCGACGTGGCGCGCCGGCGTCTTGCCGCCCTCAAGGAGTTCTCTGACCTCGGCGCCGGATTCAAAATCGCCGCGCTTGACCTCGAGCTGCGCGGCGCCGGCAACATGCTCGGCGGCGAGCAGAGCGGCCACATCGAAGCCGTCGGATTCGAGATGTACACCTCCATGCTCGAGGAAGCAGTCGCGAAGCTGAAGGGCGAAGAGCGTCGCGAACAGATCACCACCCAGCTCAACCTCGGCATCAGCCTGCGCATCGACGAGAGCTATATCCCCGAAGAGAACCAGCGCCTGCGCGTCTACAAGAAGATCGCCGGCGCGCAGGACGAAGCCACCCTCGCCGATGTTCGCGCCGAGCTCGAAGACCGCTATGGCCCGCTGCCGGAGAGCGTTCTGCATCTGCTCGACGCGGCCACGCTGCGCCTAACAGCGGAACGGCTAGGCGTACAGCAGATCGATCGCAAGCGCGATCAGCTCCACATCCGCTTTAGCGAAAAGGCGGAAGTCGATCCCGGCCGCCTCATGAAGCTCGTCGCGCGCAACGCCAAGAAAGGCGCGCAATTCACGCCCCAGGGTGTACTGCGCTTCCCGCTCGCCGGGGCCAGCCCACGGCAGGTATTCGAAGAAGTCCACGCACTACTCGATCAGCTTGCCCTGGAGCCGGCCACGGCCTGAAGATGATTGCGCTCAGGAGAAACGATTGCGAAAATCACAGTTCGCCTGCCTTGCCGGCGCCGCTTTGCTAGCCAGCAGCCTTTGCAGCTCAGCCTTTGCCGCTCCATCCGGCAGCGCCGCATGGACCAGGCTCGCCGATCAGTATTTCGATCAGGTGTATTTCCCATACCAGCCGACCCCCGGCACACTCGCGGGCTTCCACCAGTACGACACACAACTCGAATCCTTCGACCGCGCCTCCATCGCAAAGCAAACCGCCGCGTTGCACGACTTCGAGCGACTCGTCTCCGACTTCCCGAAGAATAGCCTTGATGAGTGGACAGCAGGCGATCGCCAGCTCGTCCTCAACAGCATCCATAGCGCGCTGCTTACGCTGGAAGTCATCCGACCCTGGGAAAAGGACCCCGACATCTACTCCACGGGCATCACCAACAGCGCCTTCTCGCTGATGGAGCGCAAATTCGCGCCGCCGGAGGACCGCTTGCGCTCGCTCATCGCCCGGGAGCGGCAAATGCCCGCTGCTTTGCAGGCAGCGCGTCAGAACCTGCGCAACTGTCCCCATATCTACACCGAAATCGCGCTCGAGCAGCTCCCCGGCGACATCGCTTTCTTCCGCAACGACGTCCCCAAAGCGTTCTCCGACGTAAAGGACGCAAAGCTGCTCGCCGAATTCAAACAGGGCAACGACGCGGTCATCGATGCGCTCACCAGTTATCAGTCATGGATGAAGAGCGATCTTTTGCTGCGCTCCAATGGCGACTTCCGCATCGGTAAAGACACCTTCGCGCTCAAGCTGCTCTACGACGAGATGGTTTCCACGCCGCTCGATCAGCTCCTCCAGATTGGCTACTCCGACCTCCATAAGAATCAGCAGGCATTCAACTCGCTCGCACATCAGATCGATCCCTCTAAGACGCCGCAGGAAATTCTTCTCCTCCTTGGGAACGATCACCCCGCGCCCGATCAACTGCTCGCCAGCTTCCGCGATACCTTCAACGGGCTGATCGACTTCATCCGCCAAAAGCAGATCGTCACCATCCCCTCCGACGTGCGCCCCACGCTCGAAGAGACGCCGCCCTTCATGCGCGCCACTACCCAGGCGTCTATGGATACGCCCGGTCCATTCGAGACGCATTCCACCACCGCATACTTCAACGTCACGCTGCCGGAAAAATCATGGAGCGCCGAGCGCACCGCCAGCTACATGCACGCTTTCAATCGCGGTACCATCGCCAGCACATCGATCCACGAGACTTACCCCGGCCACTACGTGCAGTTCCTCGTACTGCCTGAGGTGCACTCGAAAGTGCGCAAACTTCTCGGCGCAAACACCGACGTCGAAGGCTGGGCGCACTACTGCGAGCAGATGATGCTCGATGAAGGCTACGGCCAGCCCGGCACGGGCGCGAAGGACGAACGCGAGTCGCGCCTTATCCGCCTCGGCCAGTTGCAGGACGCGCTGCTGCGCGATGCGCGCTTCATCGTCGGCATCCGCATGCACACCGGTGACATGACGCTCGACCAGGCGCGCGAGTTCTTTGTCAAACAGGGCTACCAGTCTCCCGAGATCGCCGATGTCGAAACCAAGCGCGGCACCGCCGATCCAACCTATCTCTACTACACGCTCGGCAAGCTCGAAATATTAAACTTGCGTTCCGATGTAGAGAAAAAGGAAGGAGAGAACTTCTCTCTTCAGAAATTCCACGATGAATTTCTGCGTCAGGGATTTCCGCCCATCGCCGTCATTCGCCGCGCCATGCTTGGCGATACCTCGCCAGCCCTTTAGCGGCGCACACAAATTGCGGCATCTCGCCCTGCGCGGGCAACTCCGGGCTGCTGTATTGGCGTCCGTATAATCGCAATAAGAGTGGCAGCCGCGATCCGTGCGGAATTACCAAAACCTCCGAAGGGCACCCGAAGACTTCATGACCAAGAAAATTCACAAGGCAGTCTTTCCGGCTGCCGGTTTTGGCACACGCTTTCTTCCCGCCACCAAAGCCATTCCCAAAGAAATGCTCTCGCTGGTCGACAAGCCGCTCATCCAATACGGCGTCGAAGAAGCGCTCGCCGCCGGGATCGATGAGATCATCATCATCACGAGCCGCGGAAAATCCGCCATTGAAGATCACTTCGACATGAGCCCCGAGCTCGAAACCAGTCTCGAAGCACGCGGCAAGACGGAGCTGCTAGAGCTCACCCGCCGGGTATCAAACATGGTGCTGGTCTCCTCCGTGCGGCAGAAGGAGCCGCTCGGCCTCGGCCATGCCGTGCTGCAGGCGCGCGATCTGGTCGGCGATGAGCCCTTCGCCGTCATCCTGCCAGACGATGTCATCGACGCCGACACGCCGTGCCTCAAGCAGATGGTCGACGTCTTCCACCAGGTCGAGTCCAGCATCCTCGCCACGCAGATTGTCGAGGGCCCGGCCATCTCCTCCTACGGCGTACTCGACTCCGATCCCGTCAAGGACAACCCGCGCCTCCACGCCGTCAAAGGCCTTGTTGAAAAGCCAAAGCCCGCGGATGCGCCCTCGAAAAATGCGATCATCGGCCGTTACATTCTCACGCCCAGGGTTTTTGAAATCCTCGAGCATGTCCCTAAAGGCGCAGGCGGCGAAATCCAGCTCACCGATGGCATCAAGGGACTGCTCGATTCGGAAAAGGTCTTCGGCTATACCTTCGAAGGCACGCGCTACGATGCCGGTGACAAGTTAGGCATGCTGCAGGCCACCGTCGATTTAGCGCTCAAGCGTCCCGACCTCGGCCCCGGCTTGCGTGAGCACCTCAAGCGAATCAAGCTCTAGTGCTTCGGCCACTCGGTAAAGCCTGATATCTTCCCTTAAGGAAATGGATCGAAGAACCAGAATCCTGAAAGGGCTGAACCTGCGCGAATCCGTCGGTGTCGAGATCGGTGCGCTCGACAAGCCGCTCGTCACGAGAGAGATGGGCAAGATCCTATACGTCGATCACGCCGACACCGCCGCGCTGCGCAAGAAATATCAGAATGACCCAGCCGTTAAAGCCGACGCCATCGTCGACGTCGACGGCGTCTGGAACAACAACACCTTGCTCGAAGCGATCGGCGGCCGCAAGGTCGATTACGTGATCGCGTCGCACGTCATCGAACACGTGCCTGACATGATTACGTGGATGAAGGGGCTGGAAGCAGTGCTCGCGCCCGGCGGCGAGATCCGCTTCGCCATTCCCGACATGCGCTACACCTTCGACTGCCTCCGCCGCGAAACGGTCTTCTCCGACGTGCTGCCCGCTTGGATCGCCCGCGCCAAGTGTCCTATGGCGCGCGAGGTCATCGACTTCGTCTCAAACGCTGCGGAGGTCCACTCAGACCTGCTCTGGCACAAGCCCGCCGCGCGGGCCATCAGCCGCAAGCTCTACACGGGTGCAGACGCTATGAAGCTGGGCGAGGCGGCTATGCACGGCGAATACCACGACGTGCACTGCTGGACGTTCACGCCCGCGAGCTTCGCGCGCCTCATGCGGCAGATCACCGCCGCCGGATTATCAACTCTGGCCTGCAGCGCCTTCACCGATACGCCGATCGGCTGGACTGAGTTCTATATCTCACTCGCGGTCTGCGCACCGACCGATGCCGTGCCCTGGTCGAAGATCGAGCGCACCGCCCGCCCCAACCCATCTGGCAGTCCGCTGCGTGCATTGC
>DASVAI010000230.1:0-6910 GCA_036376445.1 Acidobacteriaceae bacterium | reverse complement strand
CTAGCATCCCCTTGATAGAGGAACAGGCTGTATCGTGGCTATCTGGACAAGAAGAGCGCCGCTGATGCGGAACCGTGAAAAGCCTCCGGGTTGATCGTACGAATGCTACCTTCGCAGCAAACGTCGGACACTCTCGACAGTCACTCCATACACCAGGTGTGCACCAAGTTCAGCCGCTTCCGAAGCCAGCGCCGACTTGGTGACCGGCTCCGATAGATCAAGCGCGGGCACCACTATCACGTGCGCAGCCAACCAGACCAGCGCACCAAAAGGCAGTCCCCATCCGGCGAGCTTCACCTGCATGGATTCCAGCAGCATTCCGTAGATTGCCCCCACGCTGGTACCAAAGCCATAATGTACGGCCGGCGCGGCAACCTTCTTCTGCTGCTCAGTCATTTCGTGCTGGAAAATGCACCGCGGAGAGTGAGATGTGGACACTTCCTACGGACATAAGTTCAATCTTTCATCTCACGAAACACACCTTAAGGCTTCAGTTCAGAGAAATCACTGGTGGCCGGGATTTCGAAATCGCACGGAGGTGTGTGTGGCATTGCGAACTTGCGGGTAAAACACCGAATTCTCATTGATGGACGCAAGTTGTTCAGACCGGAGTCGCGGTCTCTCCTCAGCATCGAATGCTTCGATGTGCGCCCATTCGAGCCGCAACATATCAATCGCCAGCTCCACGTGCGGCACGACAGGTTCCGGATGTGCTTTCAGCCAAGCCCTCCAGCCGCGAGCCAAGGTTGCGTAGCGTGAACGACTCCGACGGGCAATAGCTTCTGCACAGGAACGCGCGTCAGCGTGAGCACCTTGATACCATCTTCCTGGCCAGATACTACTGCGGCCTCAGCAGCATGCGTGGCATTAAGATTGCAAGTTGCGGCCAAAACAAAGGCGTTTACTTGATCGAGGGTGCGACACAAAGCTGGCGGCGTAGCTCAGTCGCGATTGCAACGGCAATCGCGTGAGCCGCACGTGCGTTGGGGTGCCGGTCCCAAGACAGACGCCATGCCGAATCAATCTCAACCAATATGTAAGGCAGGCCGGTGTCATCTACGATCCGGCGACGCAAGGCTTGTTCGGCCGGTTCTTCGTGGCCGAACTGCAGCACGACCAGGAGCGGCACCGCCCCATGTGCTCTCGCCAGTTCACTGGTGGCGCGCTGGTGCCGTCCACCTGGTACTCGTTCGCCTCCTGCCGCTGTCCGGCGCCGATGATCTGAAAGCCCGGTTCGGCATTGAAGCTGTTGGTTCCTTGCGAGCCTGAACGCTTGCGCCGCCAAATGAGCCGCCGAAGCCGGTAACGCCCGGGGCCAATGTGGCGACGCTCGCATACAAATTTTCACCTACCAGCGGCGCGTGCTCTACATTCTGCTGCTCAAGCACGCGGCTCACGGTCCCGCTCGTCGTCTCGACGACCGAAGAATTCGCGTTGACTTCCACGGTGGATTGCGTCGCGCCTGGCTGCAATTTTGGGTAGACGGTGCGAACATCTGTTCCCTCGATCGATGCCGTTCTGCTGCCAGCTGCTGAAGCCGGTGGCGGTCACCGTCATGTTGTAACGGCCGGGAGCGAGATGCATAATCTGCACCATGCCCTGTCCATGTGCAACCGCTGCCTGCTGCACATGCGTCTCTTGGTTACTCAACGTGACTTGCGCCGACGGGATGGCAGCGCCGTTCGAGTCGACAACCGTGCCTTCTATGCCGCTGCAGTACTGAGCGCTCGCCGGCAGTGCCGCGGTGGCGAGGGAAAGCGCAGTAAGGCACCGCCACGTGACCCAGCGATAGGATGTTCTGCTTGTCTCCTGCATATTGCCTTCTCCGAAATTGTCTCGATGAGAGCTTATAATTCATCTCGGCCTGCCGTTTTTTGAAAGCTTTCACTTGATCGACGGCAAGAGTTGTAGTACGCCCATAAACTTGTCGATATAAAAATCTACTGGGTTAGAAGAATGGCCGGACTCCCGTGCCGAATAAGCTGCACCAGCAAGTGGTACGGAGAAATCTAGACGGTCGACGCGCGGCGGCGCGGTGGTGTCGCTACGCCAGATGTCCGCGTACCGCGAACCGCTCCCTGCTGCTCTTCAGCGGGAACACCCACAGAATCACGAATCTTGAGAGCAGTCTCAAGAACGATGTGTTTGGCCGGCCCATGATCGCCGCGCACACGGTCGATCAGAATCTGCGCCGCCGCCGTGCCCATCTGGTAACCCGGCTGCGATACTGAAGAGAGCGGCGGACTGGTCATCTCCGCCAAATCTAGGTTGTCGAATCCGATGAGGGAGATATCTTCCGGGCATCGCAAACCCGCTTCGCGAAAAGCCAGCAGCGCGCCGAAAGCGATCATGTCATTGCCGGCAAAGATGGCCGTCGGCCGTCCGATCATCCGCAGCAACATAAGGGCTTTCAGATACCCCCCATGTTTGTCGAAGCTTGCCTCCTGCACATACTCCGGTCCGATATGAAGATGTTTTTCCTGCAGTGCGCGCTTGAATCCCTCCAAGCGGTTTTGCGAGTTGGTGAGATGGCGCGGGCCGGTGATCATGGCCAGCCGCGTGTGGCCCTGCCGCAAGACGTAATTGGTCGCCTCATACGCTCCCTTTTCGTTGTCGGCTGTTACGCTGTCGCCGTTCCAGTCTCGCGGCAGACGATCCACGCAAACCACTGCCGTTCCTGCCTTGCGATACGACGCTGCCTGCGCAGTCAGATCGCTGAAATTAGATGGAATCACGATCAGTCCCGAGGGCAGATACGTGCGCAGCTCATTCAGGTGAACGATTTCCTTCGCGTGATCGTTGTCGGTATTGCATAACATCAACCGATAGCCATTTGCGAAAGCAATGTCCTCGGCGCCGCGCACGACTGCGGGAAAGAATGGGTTGGTGACATCCGGAATCACCATGCCAATCATGTTCGTCTTGTCACGTCGCAGCCCGCGCGCCAGTTGGCTAGGCTGATAGCCAACCGCCTCTACCGCCTCCATCACCCGCTTTCGTAGCGGTTCGCGAACCCTAGCCGAGCTATTCAGAACATGCGACACCGTGCCCAGTGAAACACCCGCCATCTTCGCGATCTGCTTCATGTTCGCCATGCTTGCTGCTCCTGCCGGATAGCGACGCGTTCGTGGACGCCCCGATTGGTCCCCAGTGTCGCATATGGGTAGAAACTCCTATGCAATCGCGCGAAACTGCGATGAACGCCGATGACTTAGCCTCGGCAAAACTAAACATGTCTTGACAAAGGAACCCCAATCTTCTTAAGCTGCGTCAGTCCTTGAAAGCTTTCATTATATGCCGGAGTCTGATACGTTGGCTCGCATGCACTCCCAATACCCGCTATTGGCACAGGTGCGGTGTCACCTCGCAGGCGGCTGGCTACGCGTGGGAACAGAAAGGAGCCGGCATTGTTTCAGCCTGAAAGCTATCCTCTCGTCCTGTCGATGATGATCGTCAGCATGCTCTGCTGGGGCTCCTGGGCCAACACCATGAAGCTCTGCCCGGGCTATGGCTTTCAGCTCTTCTATTGGGACTACATCCTGGGCCTTATTGCCGGCGCGCTGCTCTGGGGCTTCACGCTTGGCAGCATGGGCAGACAGGGCTCAGCTTTTCTTGTCGACCTCCGGCAGATAGACGCTGCGCACATCGTATTCGCCCTCATCGGCGGCGTTCTCTTCAATATTGCGAATCTCCTGCTTGTTGCAGCCATTGAGATCGCAGGGCTCGCCGTGGCCTTCCCGGTGGGCATTGGGCTGGCGCTCGTCGTCGGCGCTATCAGCAGCTACATCCTTTCGCCGAACGGCAATCCCGCCCTGCTCTTCGGCGGCATCGCTCTTGTCGTCGCAGCCATTGTCTTCGACGCGGCGGCATATCGTCTGCGCGAAACGGAAAGACGCTCGCTTAGCGTGCGCGGGGTCGTCATCAGCCTGGTCGCCGGACTGCTGATGGGCAGCTTCTATCCCTTCGTCTCGCGGGCGATGACCGGAGCCGGTGCAGGTGGTCCATACGCAACCACACTGGTCTTCGTCATCGGAGTCCTGATCTGCGCCATTCCGTTCAACTTCCTGCTCATGCGCAAGCCTCTCGATGGCAGCGCGCCACTCGCATTCGCGGAGTACACCGCAGTGCGCGGTTCCTGGCATTTGTGGGGAATCCTCGGTGGTGCCATCTGGTGTACCGGCGCCATTTTCAACTTCGTCAGTTCACGCGCGCACGCCGTCGGTCCCGCGGTATCGTACTCCATCGGCCAGGGCGCCACCATGATCTCTGCGGCCTGGGGCGTCTTCCTGTGGAAGGAGTTCGCTGACGCGCCGCGGCGGTCGAAGATTTTTCTCGCATGGATGTTCATCCTTTTTCTGGGCGGCCTGAGCGCCATCGCTATTGCACCAATTCTTTGGAGATAAGCGGTTTCCAACTCTGAGGGGAGGCCCCATGTCTGCGGGGAAAAAACCAGTCGCCGTCGTGGGCAGCATCAACATCGACTTAGTCGCGAATACGGAGCGCATCCCTGTTGCGGGACAAACCGTTCTGGGAAGCGGCTTTCAGATCCATCCCGGAGGCAAGGGCGCCAATCAGGCCGTAGCTGTGGCCCGGCTGGGGTATCCGGTGCGGATGATCGGGCGTCTCGGCAACGATGCCTTCGGTGCGCAGCTTCGCAGCCATCTCGAGTATTCCGGTGTGGACGTTGCCGCGGTGGTCACGACGGCCGGTAGTTCTGGCGTGGCGACCATCATCGTCGCAGACCACGGCGAGAACTGCATCGTCATCACGCCGGGCGCGAACGCTTTGCTCACGCCCGATGACATCGACGCAAATATCCATATTCTCCGCTCATCGGGCATCGTCCTCACCCAGCTTGAGATCCCCTTAGAAACAGTCGAGCATCTGGCGAAGATCTGCGCACGCGAACAAATTCCGCTGATCCTAGACCCCGCCCCGGCAAAGGAACTCCCCGCGTCGCTGCTGCGCGCCGTCACATGGTTCACCCCAAATGAGATCGAAGCCGCGTTTTTCATCGGAGATGGCAACGGAACGTCGGACTTGCACGACCCTGCGCACACCGCGAAGACGTTTATGGGGCGCGGTATCCCTGGCGTCGTTCTCAAGCTCGGCTCGCGCGGCGCATTCATCGCGTCGACAGATTCACTCGAAGAGCAGCTAAGCTCCTTCCCCGTGCGCCCAGTCGATACCACCGCCGCTGGTGACGCCTTCAACGGAGCCTTCGCAGTCGGCCTGCTTCTCGGCAAAGACCCTGCGGCAAGCGCGCGCTTCGCTACTGCTGCTGCGGCTATTTCCGTTACTCGTGCCGGTGCGCAGCCTTCCATGCCCACCATGGCCGACGTCGATTTCCTGCTTCAGAACGCGACCGGCGGCAGGCCCCACGACAAGGACTAAATCGGATAGGAAACACGATGAGCAAACCTGCAATCCACGCTGCACGACTGGCCTTCCTGCTTCCCTTTGCCTTAATGTTCGCACTCTCCGCGACGGCTCAAGACTTTCGCTATCAGCCTCGCGAGCAGCAGATTCCGCCTCCCGCCTGCCTGACCATGCACTTCCCGTGGGAAGGCGGCAGTTCACCGTGTGCGCCAGGCACTCATGAGGAGTGGCTCAAAGCGGTGACGAGCTGGCGCACCGAGCGCCGCATCCGCGTCGGCTATAACGGCGATCGCTATGCGATGCCCGCACTCCAATGGACACAGTCGAGCTTCATTCAACCGCAGATGATGGTGCATGACCGCTACTTCTACGACCCTATCGCCGGCAAGTACACGGTCGATCGCTATCTCGACGATCTGGAGAAGCGCTACGGCGGTATCGATGCGGTCCTCATCTGGGCGACCTATCCGAACATGGGCATCGATAACCGCAACCAGCAGGACATGGTGCGCTCCATGCCTGGCGGCGTCGAAGGCGTCCGGCAGATGGTTGCGGAATTTCATCGCCGCGGCGTGCGTGTGCTCTTTCCCATCATGATGTGGGACCAGGGCACGCGCGATCCGGGCACGGATTGGCCGGATGCCACTGCGCAGTTCATGAAGGAGATTGGCGCCGATGGCATCAACGGCGATACGCAGGACGGCGTCCCGCTCGCCTTTTCACTTGCCGCTGACAAGCTCGGCCGTCCCCTGGCTTTCGAGCCGGAAATGAGCCCGTCTGACGAAGCACTGGCATGGAACGTATTGACTTGGGGGCAATACAAATTCCAGTTCGCTCCCACGGTCGATCGGTACCGCTGGCTGGAGACGCGTCATCAGGTCAACATCCAGGGCCGCTGGAATCGCGACAAGACCGACGATCTGCAGTACGCCTTCTTCAACGGCGAAGGCTGGGAGAGCTGGGAGAATGTCTGGGGCATCTGGAACGGCGTCACCCCGCGCGATGCAGAAGCGACTCGTCGCATGGGGACCATGGAGCGCGGCATCGCACCGTTTCTCGTCAGCCCGGATTGGGAGCCGTTCTATCCCACACACATGTACGGCATCTTCGCCAGCCGCTGGCCACTCGAGGACCGTACGGTCTGGACCATCGTCAATCGCAATGAATACGACGTCGACGGCCGCCAGATGACCGTGCCCTGGAAGGCAGGCATGCGATACTTCGACCTTTATCACGGTATCGAGCTCACGCCGCAGCAGCAGGGCGATACTGCTGTTCTCTCGTTCCCGATCGAGACTCATGGCTTCGGCGCGGTTTTGGCCACGCCCGGCGAGCCCGATGCTGCCATGCGCCAGTTGATGTCCCGCATGAACGCCATGACGGCCGAGCCGCTTTCCAGCTTCTCGCATGAGTGGAAAATGCTGCCGCAGCAGCAGTTGGAGATTGCGCTTACGCAGCCGGCATCGTCCGCACCCGCAGGCATGGTGCGGATTCCAGGCGGTCCTTATGTCTTCCGCGTGCATGGCATTGA
>DASVAI010000209.1:0-5866 GCA_036376445.1 Acidobacteriaceae bacterium | reverse complement strand
TGCTATACGAATGAGCAATAGCGCATCTGTTGGACGCCACGCGTGAGCCATCCAAAAGTTCCCAGTCTACGGCAGCTTTGCCGTTACGCCATCGCGCGCAGCCTTTTCAAGCCAACCAGCCTGCCGAGAGCCATGGCGCGCCTGGGTTTTGTCCAGGCCGATCCGATGCGCGCGCCCGCTCGTGCGCAGGACCTGATCCTCGCGCATCGCGTGAAGGACTATCGCGCCGGCGAGCTGGAGCGCCGCTACTCACGCCTGCCGATCGAAGAGGCATTCTTCATCAATTACGGCTTCCTGGCCGGCGAGAGCGCGGCCTTGCTGCATCCGCGCGGGACGCCGCGCGCGTGGGATGCCTGGGATGCGAGCATGCAGGCGCACGCGGATGAAGTGCTGGCGTTTGTGCGCGAGCATGGCCGCACCTATCCCAGAGACGTGCAGGCGCATTTCAATCATGGCCGGATGAAGCGCTGGGGCGGCGACCTGAATATCAGCACGCATCTGCTGGAGGGCCTGCACTATCGCGGGCTGCTGCGCGTGGCGCGGCGCGACGGCGGCACCCGAGTTTATGAGGCGATCGAGTACGCGCCGCAGGAGGACAGTCCCGCGGCCCGGCTGGCGCGCGCCGGCCGGTTGCTGGATCTCGCCGTGCAGCTCTATGGGCCGCTGCCTGCGGCCACCCTGGGCTACCTATGCACGTTGCTGTGCCATGGAGTGCCGCATCTGGCGGCCGAGGTGCGGCAGATCCGAGAGGACGCCAAGTCCCGCTATGCTCATGCCCAGGTCGACGGCGTCCTATGGTTCTGGCCGCAGAACGAGAACCCCATGGCCTCCCGGCATCAGGTTGACGGCGGGCTGCGCTTCCTTTCGCCCTTCGATCCCGTGGCCTGGGACCGACGGCGGTTTCAGTTGCTGTGGGGTTGGGAATACAAGCTGGAGGCGTATGTGCCTGCCCACAAGCGCCGCATGGGCCATTACGCTATGCCGATGCTGTGGGGCGAGCAAATGCTGGGCTGGGCCAATCTGAAGGTGGTGGATGGCCGGCTGCGACACGAGCTGGGTTTCGCTGGGCCGCGGCCAAGCGGAAAGGCATTTCAACTGGCGCTGGAGGAAGCATTGCAGCAGATGCGGGAGTTTTTGGACCTTTAGCACTCCGGAAAGACTCCGAGGATATTGAGTTCTCAGGCGCAATAGACGCGCCATAGCTGGCTGGCAGTAAGATCGGGGAGATCCCAAGAAGGAGCATCGATGGAGACTACTCTTGCAGCACGGGAAGATGCCGCGACGATCCTGAAGCTGTATGAGTTGCGGCAGGAGCCGGTGCTGCGGAAGGCTCGCACGTGGATCCGGGATTTCTGGCCTACGTCCGCCGAGGAGATACTCGTCGTGCTCAAGGACGCGGGCTCGGAGCGGAACGCGTGGTTTCGCCAGTCAACCACCTATTGGGATATGGCGGCCACGCTGGTGAATCACGGTGTGCTGGCGGTCGACCTGTTTCTTGACACGAGCAACGAGGCTTTCTTCATCGCGGCCAAGCTGTGGCCTTTTCTCGAGGAGATTCGCGAGCAGCGGCCCGACTGCCTGGCGCAGATCGAGAAGCTCGTGGAGCGGAGCCAAGCGGCACGCCAGAAGCTGGAGGCGATGCAGGTCAGGGTGAAGCAGCGAATTGCGGGGCGGGAGGCGCCTCCGCTTCCGGAGATTCAGCGGCCGGATTGATGGGCCGGATCATCGGCGGTTTGCCGGAAAAGGGACGTCATGACGTCCCTTTCCTGCATGTTGTGCGCTCCCATGAAGAATCTGTTACTGTACTGCGTGACCTTGGCGAATCTGCCTGGGTGCAACTCCTGAAGAAGGCGGCCACAGGCGATGGCGAAGGCGATCTGGAATGGGAAGGTAATCGCGGAGAGTGATCAAGTAGAAACGGTAGAGGGCAACCTGTACTTTCCTGATGCCGGCGTGAACCGCGAGTACCTGCGCCCCAGCTCGACCACGTCTACGTGTCCCTGGAAGGGACAGGCGCGGTATTACACGTTGCTGGTGGATGGGCAGGAGAATCAAGATGCCGCGTGGTACTACCCGGATCCGAAGCCGGCGGCGCGGCATGTGAAGAACCACATTGCCTTCTGGCGGGGCGTTGAAATCGAAAAGTGAGGACTGGCCGTCCAGGCAAAAGCGGGACTGGCCGTCCGGGCAATAGCGCCTTCGGCGCGTGTTGTGTGGTTCGCTCCCGTTGGTTGCTCACGTCTGGATTTGTGGTTGACTGACCACTAGAGGTCCTTCGCTGCGCTCAGGATCATAAGCTAATATTTTCAATGATTTGGTGGAGCTAGTCGGGATCGAACCGACGACCTCATCGTTGCGAACGATGCGCTCTCCCAGCTGAGCTATAGCCCCACGGCGGTTGGCGGGAGATTCCTTTCAAACTATAGCAGCATGCCGGTGTGGGCGCGAAGTGCTCGCGCGTACGGGTAGTGGGTCAGTTTGAATACTTCAGGGCGGCAAATGCCGAGCCCGATGAACGCATGAGCGATGCGCTCCGCTTCATCGAGAGCCGGCGACAACCCGACGGCCGATGGCTGCTCGATCGTGCATACGATGAGTCGCTCGCTGTAACGACAGGCGAGTCGGCAATGGAACCGAGCCGGTGGAACACGCTGCGGGCGCTGCGGTGCTCTCCGTTGGTACGCGCGTCGAAATTGACAGGCAAGCCTGCAAGCAAGGTTAGCTGACAGGAGAGGATCCGGGCCGGAGCTTTGCTTCGAGCGCATCGAGCACGGCGGCGAGCTGGTCTGCCAGGACGAGGCCCTGAGCGAGAGTGGGTGACCCGCCACCGCGGCCCTTGAAAGAGCTAAGAGCCGTGCGCAGGAGTTCGCCCGCGTTCTGCCCCAGATCCGGGCTGCAGGCGACGACGATAGCCGCTTCGTGCTGCGGACCGGGTTGCTGCGTCGAGGCGAACAGCGCCACCGTGTGCGGCGCAGCGGCAGCGACCCGGCTGGCGAGCAGCTTGACGTAGTCGGCATCGCGGTCGGGGAAGATGCGGCGGACGATGCGGAGATCGTTCCGCGGCGGATCTTCCACGATCAGGCGGGCGGCGTGATAGTTGGCGAGGTCTTTGCGGAGGGCCTGGCGTTCCTTGCCGCCGGTGCGGGCGTCGGCTTTGAGCCGTGCGACGGCGGCCAGCAGGTCGGTGCGGCCGGCGGAGAAGTCGCGGGATAGCTGGGTGAGGAGGGTATCGTCGGCGCGGGCGGCGGCGATGGCGCGGTTGCCGCACAGGAAGCTGACGCGGGTGAGCTGGCGGACGCGCTCGGTGCCGCGGAGGAGCACGGCGCCGATCTGGCTGGTGGAGGTTACGTGGGTGCCGCCGCAGGCGTTCACGTCGAGGTCAGGATTGGGTGCGCCTTCGCCGTAGATGGCCTGCGTGCCAGGGCCTGCACCTTCTCCGGAGATGACGACGATGCGGATGTTGCCGGAACGATTGGGTATCTTGCGAAGTGCGCCGGATTGCAGCAGGAGATCGGCGTCATCCGCCGAGACAGTGCGCAGCGTGACCGGGCGAGCTTCGGCAACGATGGCGTTGGCCAGGCGCTCGATGTCGGCGAGCTGGTCGGAGATGATGGATTCGGTGTTGAGGTCGATGGTGGACACCTGATCGCCGAGATGGAAGGAAACTGTGAGCGCGCTGTATTCGCGATAGAAGAGAGCGGAGAGCAGGTGCTGACCGGAGTGCTGCTGCATGTGATCAAGGCGGCGCGCGGCGTCGATGGCGCCCTCGACCTGCGTGCCGGCGAGCAGAGGCTTTGGCGTGAGATGCCACAGTTCGCCGTGCTCGTCTTCTTCCACGTCGAGGACAGGTGCTTCGAGGCGCGCGCCGCTGGGAGCGGTGGCGGCGAGCGTGCCGATGTCGTGCGGCTGGCCTCCGCTGGTGGGATAGAAGGCGCTGCGATCGAGCGCGACCTGCCAGACGGAAGAGCCTCCGTTGCGCGAGCGCTCACGGATGTCGGTTACGGTGGCGGTGAAGCGGGTGAGTGATGAGTCGGCGTAGTAGAGGCGCTCGGCGGGCATAGTGATTATTTTAGCGAGGCGTTGAGCGGCGTCGGATGACACGAGAACATTGCAGCGGAGGAATGGGATGATGGTCGTCTGCGAGGTGTGATGACGGAAGAGCGGAGTCCGAGAGAGATCGGCATGCGGGATGTGCCAAAGAATCTGAAGCCTTATTTTCTGGGGCTTCTGCGGCGCGGGCCGCGCTGGAACGAGACGGAAGGCGCAGAGGCGGCGGAGCTGCTGCCACGGCATCTGGCGTATCTGCGGGAGCAGTCGGAGGCGGGGCGCTACCTGGCGGCGGGGCCGGTGGTGGATGAGAGCGAGCTGGCAGGCGTCATGCTGATTGCCGCGGACAATCTGGGGCAGGCGCTCGCGCTGGCACAGGGCGATCCGGGCGTGCGTGCGGGACGGCTTGCAGTGGACGTGCATCCGGTGCTGCTGCCGGCGCTGGATGGAGTGCGGGCGGTCTACGCCAAGGCGTCCATTTAGAAATCGGGCAGGGTGTTTCGGCCGGGGCGCCTTCGCGAAGGCCCCTGCTCTGCGAACACGCCGAAGTATCGGTGACAAGAGAGAGCCCGGCGGGGGAGGACGGGGGGCTATTTGCCGAGAACGTCCTCGAGTTTGAGGATATGGCCGTACTCAAGGGTGCGGAGCTTGTCGTAGGCTTCAAAGGTAGTGCCCAACTCCATGTCGGGATGCACCTTATGCCAACGGCCGACGAAGTCATCGTCGGAGAAGATGGCCTTCCACGTGGGATAGACATCGAGAGTGATTCCCATGTCGCCTGCACTACTACCGAAGGGAAAGACCCCCGCGATGACAAACCAGCCGGTTCGGACTCCATCCTTGGCCATCGATTCGGCCATGGGCTGCCAGACCTTCTTCTCATAATTGATCCAGCCATCCATATCGATGACCTTCATGTGATTCACAACGATGTAGTCTCCTACCTTGGCAGAGCCGACAGAGAGCCTGGTTTGGCCGATGCTTGTCTCGACTAAGCGTTCCACGGAGTTGCGGCGTTCCGCGTATTCCTGGGAGGTGAGAGGAATGCCTGCTTTCTTGAGCTCGGCCGTGAGTCCGTCACCGCTGACCGGCTCCGAAGGCACACCGGGGTAGGAGTTGACAGCAACGTAGTCGCACTTGGCATCGGTGCCTTGCGGGACGATTCCGCGGTAAAGCTCCCAGCGGGAGAGTGTGCCGTCGTCAATCCGAGACTGCACGAGCTTATGGATGACTTCGGAAATCCACTTATGGAAATCCGCGGTTTTGGCGGCTTCTACCTTGAGGCAGAGGACGGCTTGATAGCCGGTGGATGGCGTGGGTTGAGCTGTAAGTGGGGCGGCGGCGAAGACGAGCGCGGCTGTGAGTGCTGCGCTGAGAAGGATGCGTGGAGCGGTCATTCCGGAGATCTCCTGTTTCTTTGGGACGAATGGAGGGGATGGGCCGGTGTTCAACTCAAAAATTGGCAGGGGATGGGAAAGAGTGGTGGCGTCACTATAGCGCTCTTTCAGGAATGGGGAAAGGAAGTTCCAGTGCTGCTGCCGGCGCTGGATGGGGTGCGCGCTATTTGTCAGGAATCAAGGAATCGGGCATAGACGGCGGGACATGAGCCCGTTTATGTTTGGGCGATCGCTCACCGCAGGGAGGTGCAGCGTGCTGAAGTCTGCCGAGCCCGGCGCGGTAGGTCTGTGGAGCCGCATTGGGCTATGGTTCGTTTGCCTGCCGCTTGCCATCGGTCTCTTCAGCCTGCTTCTCAGCCGCTTCCTGCTGGATGGTGTTGGGTTCGGCAAGCTTTGGTTTATGCTTCCCATTTTTCGCGCCA
>DASVAI010000203.1:0-5445 GCA_036376445.1 Acidobacteriaceae bacterium | reverse complement strand
ATGGCGGGAATAAGTAACGAGCGACGAGCGCGTGTACTGCAGGAACCGAGCATAGCTTTCTCCGGGTCAGGCGCGGGTTGCGCCGGACGCCCTAGTCTCCCATGCAACCATTAATTCAGGCTGAAGGAGAGCTATGCAGCGCCGGCTCGGCAAGTATCGCATCGTCAGGACGCGCTGCCAGCGGCAACCGAACGATCGCCGTCGTGCCCCGGTTGGGTTTGCTCTCCAACACGATACTTCCAGCCGCCCGCTCTACAATCGCCTTGCAGATCGCCAGCCCCAGACCGGTGCCGCCCGTGTTGCGGCTGCGCGACGGATCGCCCCGCGAAAAGCGCTCAAACACATGCGGCAGCAGCGCCGGATCGATTCCGTCGCCCTCATCTTCCACCCGCAGCTCCGCCCAATCCTCCAACTGCCGCAGCCGCACCTTCACCACCGAACGAGGCGCGCTATGTTGCAGCGCATTCAGCAGCAGATTCGAACACAGCAGCACGCACTCTTCCGGCGAAACAGGAACGAATACCTCCGGTGGAGATTCAAGTGAGAGCGCCACCAGTTGCACTTCGGCCATCGACTGAAATTGCTGTGTTGTCGCTCGCGCGCACGCCGCCATATCCGCCGTGCCGGCAACCGCGGTCTCTGGGCTGGGATGCTCCGCCCGCGCCAGCATGAGCATGCGGGCGACAATCTCCTCCATGCGCTCGCTATCCGCCAGGCTTACCTGTACTCCGGCTTCATACTCCTCAGCCGTGCGCTGACGCATCGTAAGCAATTGCAGCGAGCTCTTCACCACTGCGACCGCCGTCTTCAATTCGTGCGCGGCATCGCTCACAAATCTTCTCTGCTGGGAGAAGGATGCTTCAAGCCGCTGCATCGCCGCCTCCAGCGCAGTTGCCAGCGGCGCCAGCTCCACTGTCCTCATTGCGCTTTCCGGCGGACGGAAATTCCATTGATGCGCCGAGATGCTCTCTGCTTCCGCGGCCAGCCGCCGCATGGGCGCAAGCCCGCGATGCAGCAGCCACGCCATCAGCACTCCTGTCACCGCAAGCAGCACCAGGCTTGAAAGCGAGAAGAAGGTGATCGCCTTATTCACCTGCCGCCACAGCCGCACCGTCGGCGACCCATACACCACCAGGATGTGCCGCGGCACACCGCCCCCTTTGTCGTTGGGATCCACAACGCGCAGCCCGTGCAGCGCAAGCACACGGTAGTGCACTCCTTGAACGCGCGCATGATAAATGACATCGCGGCTCCCGCTGATCTCCTGCGGCTCCGGCCCCTGCCAGTTCGACGAGCGCCCCAGCAGCCGTCCGCTGCTGTCCCGCACCTCGTACACATCCTCCGCCGGTAATTGCAGACCGGTGGTGTCCAGCATCACGTTGTCGCCCGGATCTTCCGCGTCCTGAACCGCGCCTAGTAGCGAATCGGCCCTTCCCTGCAACATGATGTCGAAATCTTGCAGGTGCGCATGGCGCTCGTATGCGGCAGCCAGAAAGATCACCGCCAGCGCAAACACAAGCTCCACCAGCAGGACGGAGGAGATCAGCCGTCGCGCGAGCGAATGGCGCTTCATCCTAAACTCCGGAGGGCGAAACCGCGTCCGCGACCAAACGGTAGCCGCGTCCCCGCAGCGTCTCCACAGCCTGATGTTCGGAGCCCATCATCAGCTTCTTCCGCAGATTGGAAATATGCGCCTCGATGACATTGGAGTGGTGCTCCCAGTTGTAATCATAGAGGTGCTCCAGCAGCTCCCGTTTGGACACGATCACCCGCGGCCGATGCACCATGTATTCAAGGATGCGGTATTCGGTCGGTGAGAGGTCAACCAGACGCCCTGCCCGGCGCACGGTCTGCTCCAGCGTATTCACTTCGATGTCCCCGGCGGCCAGCACTGGATGCGAAGCGCCTTTGCCGCGCCGGATCAGGGCCTTGGCCCGGGCAATCAGCTCCCCCAGGTCAAAGGGCTTGCTCAGATAATCATCCGCCCCGGCATTCAACAGCTCGATAGTGGAAGCGAGCCCTTCTTTCGCCGTCAGGATCAGCACGGGAGTCTTGTCATTGCGCGAGCGAATCCGCTCGAGCACATGCCGCCCATCCATCTTCGGCAGCATCAGGTCCAGAATGATCAAATCGTAGTGACCTTGTTCGGCCAGTTGATCGCCCGCCTGCCCGTCTTCCGCGCAATCCACGGCAAATCCCGGCCCCTCCCGCAGCGCTGCCGCAAGATTGGCTGCAAGCCGCACCTCGTCTTCCACCACCAGTACGCGCACGAAAGAATCTTCTCGCTCGCCATGTTAAGCGATCCTGAAGACTCTTTGCCTCACGTGCCGACCCGTTGACCTGCGGCCAGGCTCCTCCGCAACGCAAGCCATCGCTGCGGATTTGCCCACTGCCACAGTAGATACAGCGCAATCACGATCAGCGAAATCGTCAGTCCGATCCAGATGCCGAAAATGCCGAAGCGCCCATGAAAGCAAAGCGCGTACCCAAGCGGCAGCCCGAACAGCCAATATCCGCCCAGGTTCACCAGCATTGGCTGCTGCGTCTCTCCCACGCCGCGAAGCGCACCCGTAGCCACCGTCTGAATCCCGTCAAAAATCTGGAAGGCCGCCGCGAGCACGAGCAGGCGCGTCCCCACGCCCACCACCGTCGCATCGTACGTATAAATGTGCAGCAATGGATGCGGCAGCAATAGGAATCCGCCCGCGGCCAGCGCCATAAATCCCGCGGCGCAGGCCAGCGCCAGCCACCCCGCACGGCGCGCGCGGTTCAGATCCGCAGCGCCTACCGCGTGTCCTACAGAAACCGCCGCCGCTGCCGACATGCCCAGCGGCACCATGTACGTCGCGCTCGCGCAGTTCAGCACGATCTGATGTGCCGCCAGCGCATCCGCGGTGAGCCTGCCGGCCATCAGCGTCGCCACCCCGAATGCGCCGACTTCCATTACGATCTGTCCCGCAGCAGGTGCGCCCAGCGCCATCAGCGCCCGCAATTGTTGCCAATGTGGTCCCGGCCAGTGCGCAAACAGCGGATGCCCACGACGCCGCTCATGCTGCCACGCAAAAAACACCAGCACCCCAGCCATGTAAACGCGCGCCAGGCAGGTGGAAACCGCTGAGCCCTTTAGCCCCATCGCGGGCAGTCCCAGGTGCCCATAGATCAGCGCCCAGTTCCCTCCCCAGTTGATCAGGTTGGCGGATATCAACGTAAACGTCACTGGGCGCACGCGTCCCACGCCCTGCAGATAGCGTCGAAACGCCGCATAGATGAGCAGCGGGAGCGTTCCCAGGTTCAGAATGCGCAGATACGCGGCGGCATCGCCCGCAACCGCTGGATTGATGCCCATGCGATGGAAGAACAGCGGAACGCACGCGATGCCCGCCATCGCAATGGGCGTGTAAACAGCGACGAGATACACGCCCTGCGCCAGCCATTGATGACACACATGGAAGTCGTGGCGTCCCCACGCCTGAGAAACGACCGTATCCAGCCCAAGCAGAATGCCGATACCGAACAGAGCCGGCGCGTAATACGAGGCGCTCGATATCCCCACCGCGCCGATCGCTTCGGGACCGAGCCGGCCCACCATGATGATGTCGACGATCCCCATCGTGATCCATCCCAGCTCAGAGAGGATCACAGGAATCGCCAGCGCAAGCAGCGAGCCCAGCTCGCGCCGCACCATCAATATGTTGGCAGGGTTCCGCATACGTCCCGCATAGTGTGAATCGCAATGACTGTCAGATGAAAGCGGGTAGCAGCGCGTTACAGCCTGCGTGGAACAGGCACCGGCTCGATGGCCGGACGAATCGTCCATCAGCAGAACTCAACCGCGGCTATCAATCCGCCGACTTAAGGGCCGTTTTCGTCACCGTGGCTTTGTGCTGTTTCCCGCTCGAATCCAGGATATACATCTTGCCGCTCTTCACGGCGAATTGCACCGGGTCGCCTAGTTCAATATCTGCCGGCTTGGACCACGGAAACAGCAGACGCTCGCTGCTCACATACACCACGTTGCCGCTTTCAATCGTGTACACCTGAAACTCATCGTAGTTTTCCGTCTTGTGTGATGTCGTGTTCGACGAGTAATCCGTCTTGTTGCCGCGGTCCTTCGCGGAGGCGTCCGTGTTATGCGTGGTGGTGCTTCCCTCTTTGATTTTCTGCCGTTCCGTAGCGGTCAGAATGCCATGCTTCCATTTCAGGTCTTGTGCCTTTGCACACATCGTGCCGCAAAGACAGATCAGCAGCGTCAGTACCCTCAGCTTCATAGGTCCCTTCCTCATTCGTTCGAAGTGCGGGGGAGTGTAGCAGAAAGCAGGTCAATTGTTGTGAGGGAAAAATGGCGGAGAGACTGGGATTCGAACCCAGGTTACCCGTTAAGGTAAACACGCTTTCCAAGCGTGCGCCTTCAGCCACTCGGCCATCTCTCCGGCGCTTCATCAGGATAGCATTCCCCAACCGCCGTGATGACGCCGGAAGGTTCAGATGCGATCATGGCCGTGCCCTTCGCAGGCCCATTTCGGACTCAGGAGAAATTCGTGCGGCTTCTTGCTCTGCTGTGCTTCAGTCTCTCGCTTCTTGCATCCGTTGCGTTCGCCTCACCGGTCCATCTGCAAACCGAACATCGCACGCAGCCACTCGATATCGACGTAGCCGCTCCGCGATTTGCCTGGCAGAGCGATGCGCACACTCCGGACTGGATGCAGCAGGCGTATCAAATCCATGTCAGCACCGACGAGCAAGCGTTGCGCAGCGGCAAAGCGGAAGTCTGGGACTCCGGACGCATCGCCTCTTCAGACTCCGTGAACATTGCCTACACCGGCCCGGCATTGCATTCCGAGACACGCTATTACTGGACCGTCCGCGTCTGGGACAACAAGGGCGCATCCGAAGTGTCAGTGCCTACCTGGTTCGAGACCGGCCTGCTCTCCCCGTCCGATTGGAAAGCGCAATGGATTTACCGCAGCGATCCCGCGGCCGCGCACACGCTGTTAATGGTTCGCTGGTTGTGGCTTCCCGGCTCCGATGCCGAGCACGTCAAGCCGCACACCACCGCCGAGTTTCGTTATGTCCTGCATCTGGGCGCACAGCCCCTACGCGCAAGCCTGCATGTGCTCGCGCGCGGAGACTTCGCCGCAACCGTCAACGGCGAACACACCGGCCAGCACACACATTGGAACGCATTCGATTGGGAGCAGATCACGCCGCATCTCCGCCCCGGAGACAACGAGATTGTCGTACGCGTAACCTCGCCTGAGGGCGAGCATCTCGACCAGCCTCAACCAGCTGCCATTGCCGCAACCATTCGCATAGTGGATGCGAACGGCCGCGAGCAGCGCATCGTAAGCGATCGCACATGGAGCGCGCGAGTCGGCGACAACGGTCCCTGGGTTGTAGCGCAGGAGATCGGCCCGCTTCGGTCGACCCATCCCGATGAGCCGCCCC
>DASVAI010000195.1:0-6762 GCA_036376445.1 Acidobacteriaceae bacterium | reverse complement strand
GCCGGCGGAGGAAGCGCTGTCGCAGCAGCGATCCCGAGATGTCCCGAATGAGCCACGCAGTCCCATAGTCCGCGCAGGCTTCTTCGAAGGTCCGGAGCATCTCGTCTCCGAAGTGGTTACGAAACTGAAGCGGATGCAGGTTGACCAGCGCGCTGTAGAGAGCCCTTGCCGTGGAGCGAGTCACTGGGCCTCCCCGATGCGGGGCAGCCGCTTTCTTCCTGCTTGCACGACATTGCGGAGGCGTTTCAACTCCGCATCGAGCACGACGGCTCCGCTGTCAGTAAGGTGATAGAGCCGGCGCGCTTCACCGGGCACGTTCTTTTCAGTGAACTCGGTGACCACGCCCGAGGCGAGAAGCGTCTTCAGATTGTCGTAGAGCGTTCCCGGGCCGAGCTTGTACTCGCCACCCGAGATGGCGGCGATCTCCTGCATGATGCCGTAGCCGTGGAGATCGCGCCGGGCAAGCGCGAGCAGGATGTGAGTGACGGCGTTGGATAAGGGAGGAGCAATTTTCGGCGCGGCCATACTCAGAATACGATATATCGGAATCCGATATATCGTCAGGCATATTGAAAAGAAAAAAAGACCCGCGTCGTGCGGGTCTTTTGACTCTGCGGTAGCGCGAGAGTTAAGCAGGAATGCCGGGCGCGGCGGTATGCGGCCGCGTGAGGCGGTGGACGAAATGATAGGGAGGCCAGGGCCCAGAGAGCTGCATCTGGCAATCCTTCAGCATCTCGCGTGTCGTGGCGAATTTGTTCTGGTAGCGCTCGATGCATTTCGCATCGATGAGATGAGAGATGTCCAGCAGCATCTTGCCGTTGTCCATGGTGCGGCACGTGATCTCTTCATCCTGGGGAGAGAAGAGCCGCTGCATTTGGACAGATATGGCGCGCCCTTTGGTTTGCCGCTCGCGCTGGCGGGCAGCGGTTTCGCGGAGGTTAGAAAGATATTCCTTGCCGACGGTTTCCTTATAAGAAGCAGCGCGTACGGGCTGCTGCAAACAGCAATCGTCGACAACGACCTTCAGATGCATCTCGGCTTTTCCGCGCAGACGCTCGACGTGAGTTGTGTATTGGCGCTGATTGGAACGGATGGAGCGCCGGAGGGCTTCGTCATCGGCAAAGACGGTGCCGAAGCGGAAGGGAAGCACGGTAGATAGTTTGAAGCAGTCTCCGACCACGCGGGCGTGGTCCTTGGCAGCTTGCTGATCGAAATTTTCCTGAGGATTGTGTTCGGAAACGATGACTGCGAGTTCACTGGCTGGATAAAGGAAGATCTGATTCCCTGAAATGCCGGTTAGGGCTTGCATTGGTACGGGCTTGCGGTGGCGGGCTAATTCAGGGAAGGCTTGCTTTTCACTGATGCAGTAGGCGTACCACGCCATAGAGAGGGTCACTCCATTGACGCTGGCGAAGATCGCCAGTTTATTGAACTAACTCGTGCAGCATGAGGCGACTGCATTCGCCCTGGCGCGCTCGAGAAGAACGGGCTGCACCGAACTTACGGCACATCCTAGACCTCGCAAGATACCACTGGCAACAGGCAAACCATTTTGCGCGCGCGTCGGTTCCCGAAAGCGGCGCGAATGCGCGCAGCTATGTTGTTGTAATCGTTTAACAAAGCGAAAAGAAAGGCGCAGCGCGAGTGCTTAAAAAAAATTTATGTGTGCGAGATGCGGAAGAGAATGAGCGCGCTGAGCACCGTGACGGCTACAAGGAGGAGAAGAATGGCCAAGAATAATCGTTTGAACAGGCCGGCGAGGCCGCGGAACGCGGTGGCAAGCTCTTGCTGCTCGCGGCGGCTACTCTCGAGGTCAGTGGCGAGCTGAGCCATTTGCTGCTGCATCTTCTCGAGCTGTTCGCCTTGCCCTTCCACGCGCGAGCGGAGTCCGCGGCTCTCCGTCTGCATTTCGCCGAAGTGGCGATTGAGCGCGGAGAGGTCGGGCCGCGGCTGAATTGCGGTTTCTCCCACAACGACGCCGGTGAGCACTGGCAACAATTTGGCCGCGTAGGGCAGCAGCGAGCGGAGCTGTGAGAGCGAGCGAAGATTGGGCAAGGAGGCTGTCTCTGGAGCGGCGGTTGCCGGCAGAAGAAGCCTATCATCCCGCGTCTATTGATTGACCAGGCCGAGCATGGCGGGATCATACCGTGCTCCGGCAGCTAGACCTGGGGTAATGGCCTCTTCAATCCGCGCGACATCGTCTTGCGACAGGCGCACGTCGGCGGCCCTTGCATTCTCCACGAGGCGTGTCTCACTACTTGTACCTGGGATCGGAATGACGCCAGTACGCGTGAGCAGCCAGGCAAGCGCTAGCTGAGCCGGTGTACAGCCCCTTTCCTCTGCCAGCTTGCGTACGCGATCGCCGACTGCGATGTTCTTCGCAAAGTTTTCTCCCTGGAAGCGCGGGTTATTGCGACGCCAGTCATCGGGCGCGAGATCGTCGAGGGTGCGGATCCTGCCGGCAAGGAAGCCGCGACCCAGCGGGCTGTATGCCACAAGCGCGACGCCGAGCTCTTTGAGCGCGGGAAGCAATGCTGTTTCGGGCTCCCGCGACCACAACGAGTACTCGGTTTGCACGGCTGCAATGGGATGTATTGCGTGCGCGCGGCGAAGCGTCTCTGCGGAGACCTCCGAGAGGCCGAGATAGCGCACTTTCCCGAGCTGGATCAACTCAGCCATAGCCCCGACGGTGTCTTCGATCGGCACTCCGGGATCAATGCGATGCAGATAGTAAAGATCAATGGAATCGACACCAAGCCGTTTCAGCGAAGCGTCGCAGGCGCGGGCGACATATTGGGGCGTGCCATTGACGGCGCGCTCATTGCCCGGCTGGCCAACGACAAATCCGAATTTTGTGGCGATCACTGCATCGTTGCGGCGTCCGCGCAAAGCCTTGCCGACCTGCAGCTCCGACGCCCCATAGATATCGGCGGTGTCGAGCAGGGTCATGCCGAGCTCGAGAGCGCGATGAATCAGAGCGACTGCCGCATCGTCATCGCGGACGCTGCTGGTGTACACATCGGCGATGCCGATGCTCATGCAGCCGAAGCCGATGGCGGATACTGCCGGGCCGGAGCGCCCCAGTGTTCGCTGTTCCATGCCTAAAAGATGTGGGATGCAGGAGGAGGGATGCAGTCAGGCGGTCTCGCGATTTGGTCTGTCTGCTGCTGTTGCAGTGCGTGCAGCACGACGCGGCGCATCTCGGCTTCCGGCGCGGGCTTGCCGGTCCAGATTTCGAACTGCCGCGCGCCCTGGTGCACGAACATTTCGTTGCCGGGAATGACAGCAATGCCTTTCTCGCGCGCCATGCGGATGAGCGGTGTTTCGATAGGGTTGTAGACCATGTCGAAGACCAGCCGCGCGCGCAGCTCTTCTGGTTCGAGGAGCGATTGCACTTTGCTGCCGTGCATGCCGGCGGGCGTGGCATTGAGCACGACGTCGAAGTCGGTCTTTGCCAGTTGTTCGCGCTTGAAGACCTTTGCCCTAGCCTGACTGGCGAGTTCTTTTGCGCTTTCCGGCGTGCGGTTGAGGATGTGGACCTCCGCGCCTTTCTCCTTGAGACCGAAGACGGCTGCACGAGCCGCGCCGCCTGCGCCGAGCACGAGCACGCGCGCGCCGCGGAGCGAGAGGCGGCGCTCCAGCGGCCCGATCACCGCGCTGACGTCGGTATTGAAGCCGAAGAGACGGCCATCCGGGCCGCGCACAATGGTGTTGCAGGCGCCGATGCGTGAGGAGAGGTCGTCCATGCGGGCGAGCGACGGCAGGATGTCCTGCTTAAGTGGCATGGTGACAGCCATTCCTGACAGACGCAGGCGTTCCACGAGCGCGAGCAGGTCGGTGATCTTCGCCGTCTCGAGCGGCAGGAATACGGCGTTGATGCGCTCGCGGCGGAAGGCGGCGTTCAGCATGAGCGGCGAAAGCGAATGCACAATCGGATGACCGGCGACGCCGTAGATCCGGGTGGCGGCGTCGATCTCCTCGAAGCGATAGAGCGAGCGCAGCGTCTCGTAGGTCATCTGGCCGGCGGCAGTCTCTGCACCATTGGCCATGGACGCAAAGGTGAAGGCGCTGCCGCAGCGGACATTGAGCAGCCGGCTGACGATGCCGGGCTGGCCCATGGCCATCGCGATCATGTTGGTGCTGTCGCCGTGCTGCGCGAGCAGATCGAGCACGGCGATGTTGTCGGCGAGCGCGCGCGCGGTGGGGACGATCTTGTAGAACTCGGGATCGAAGTGCTGCATGCGCTCGAAAGCCTTCTGCAGGCTGCGGGTGTGGGAGAAGTCGTGGTAGCTGAGGACGAGGGCGGCACCGGTGGCACGGAGGCGTTTCCAGTCGGCGGGCCGCATGGTTTCCGCGGATTCGATCTCGACATCGATGAGCTGGCAGCCGGATTTGGCTGCGCCTTCGAGGATCTCTGCCTGCTCGAAGAGCTCGCCGACGAAATTGCCGCCGCCCTCGGTGCGACGACACGTCGCAATGATGGTGACGTGCCGGTTGGCCATGGCGAAGGCCTTGAGCTTGGCCAGCGCGGCCTGCGGCTTGTTGAGCGTGTCGAGACGCAGCTCGATGAAGGGATTGGAGTTGGATATCTGCTCGGCGCGGGCCAGAAGTTCGTTCGCAGTGGTGCCGGTGACGGAGACGCAGATCTTGCTCATGCGCGAACGGAGCTGATGGACGGCCATGGCTGGGGTGGTGGAGGTCATACCAGGGTCATGCCTGAATTGCGAAATGGTAACCAGCATCGGAGCTTTGTTGCAAGATATTCATAACATTTAACCTGCATTTGAGAGGAAGAGATTCCAAATGAATGCGACAGATGCAGCAATTTCGGCAGTCCATGCGTGGAGCCCGGCGGCTACCACAGAAGTAACTCCAGAAGGATTGGAGGCTTGGGTGACCGCGCGGCTGGCAGCGCACCAGGCTAGCCTGGAGCGGCTGACCATAGCGGTGGAGCGCACGCTCGACTCGACCTGGCGCCCCTATGACGATGCTGTTTCAGCGCTGAGCCAGGCGGGGTCAGAGTGCGGATTGCTGAACAGCGTCCACCCGGCAAAGCCGGTGCGGGACAAGGCGCAGGAGCTGGCGCAGCGGGTAGCAGAAGCTGCGACGGCGCTCTCGCTGAATCAGGCTGTGTACCGGGCGCTGGCGGCAGTGGACGTGTCTGTGCTGAACGTCGCGGGGGCCGACGATGCGACGCGGCACTACGTGGAGCGGACGCTGCTGCAGTACCGGTTGGCCGGCGTGGACCGGGACGATGCGACGCGGGCCAAGCTGCGCGAGTTGCAGGACAAGGCGACGCTGCTGAGTCTGACGATCGCGCGCAACGTGCAGGAGGGCACACAGAAGGTCGAGATCACGGACCCGAGCGAGCTCGAAGGGCTGCCGGAGGACTATCGGAAGAGCCATGCGCCGGATGCGAGCGGCAGGGTAGTGCTGACGACGGACTACCCGGACTATCTGCCGGTGATGACGTTTGCGGCGAGCGATGCGCTGCGGCGGCGGATGTTCCTGGCGTACAACACGCGCGCCTACCCGGCCAATCGCGCGCTGCTGCTGGACCTGCTCCGTACGCGGCATGCGATTGCCAATCTGCTGGGGTTTGCCACGTGGGCCGATCTTGCGACCGCGGACCAGATGATTGGCTCGGCGGGAAACATGAAGACGTTCCTGGAGCGGCTGGAGACGGCAACGCGCGCGGGAGCGGAGCGGGAGTACGGGATCATTTTCGAGTTTGCTCGGAGCCAGAGGCCGGGGCTGGAGGCGATCGATGCGGCGAGCCGCGGCTATTGGCTGGAGCAGTACCGGCGGCGGGAGTTTGCCTTTGATTCGCAGGCGGTGCGGCCGTATTTCCCCTACCGGCAGGTGGAGGCCGGGGTGCTGGCGACAGCGGCGCGGCTGTTTAAGGTGGAGTTCCGGCGGGCGACGGATGCCGAGGTGTGGCACACGTCGGTGTCGGCGTGGGATGTGTTTGATGGAGGACGGCGGGCGGGGCGGTTCTATTTGGATATGCATCCGCGCGAGGGGAAGGACAAGTGGTTCAGCGCGGCACCGCTGGTGCCGGGGATTGCGGGGCGGCAGGCTCCGGAGGCGGCGCTGATTTGTAATTTTCCCGGGGGAGACGAGAATCCGGATGACCCGGGGTTAATGCAGCATTCGGATGTGGTGACCTACTTCCACGAGTTCGGCCACCTGATGCATGCGATCCTCGGGGGGCAGCAGCAGTGGGCGGGCATCAGCGGAATTGCGACCGAGGGCGACTTTGTGGAGGTGCCTTCGCAGATGCTCGAGGAGTTCTTCCGGGATGCGAAGCTGCTGCAGACCTTTGCGCGGCATTACCAGACGAGTGAGCCGATCCCGACGGAGCTGGTGGCGACGATGAACCAGGCCGGGGCGTTTGGACGCGCGGACTGGGTGCGGACGCAGCTCTTCTATACCAACTACTCGCTGGACGTGCATGATCGCGATCCGGAGGCGCTCGATTTGGATGCGCTGCTGCGCGCGGACTACGAACGCTTCCTGCCGTACCGCTGGATCGACGGCAACCGGATGTATGCGAGCTTCACGCACCTGGTGGGCTACTCGTCCAACTACTACACGTACTTGTACGACAAGGTGATCGCGATCGACTTCTTCAACCAGTTCGACCGTGCGGCGCTGCTGGAGGACCCGGCGACGATGCGCTATCGCAAGACGGTGCTGGACCGGGGCGGGTCCGCTGCAGGGCGGGCGATGGTGCACGCCTTTCTGGGGCGTGACGAGAGC
>DASVAI010000190.1:0-20157 GCA_036376445.1 Acidobacteriaceae bacterium | reverse complement strand
GGTGAAGGACTTAGATACCGGCCTCCTGGATTTCCCGTGCCGGGTGGATGGTGACCTGGTGCTGCTGTGCTGGCGCCGGGGGGAGAGCCGGATTGAATTCTGGCATACGCTGGAGTCGGGTTTCCGCGGACGTCAGCCGCTCGATGAACGCTTTGGCCGCGGCTGGCGCGATCGGCCGAACTAGGACTGGGGTTCGGTTGACCCTTCGGGTCGGCGGGATTGTATGGGAACAACCCCACCCTGGCTCCGCTAGGATGGGGCACCCGCGACTTTGCAGGTAATTGACACGGTTCGATAACTATTTTCCAATGACAGCAGGATGTCGACTGCACACAAAGCGGAGCAGGCTGACGCTGCGCACGAGGGCGCGTTCCGGGAGCTTTGTGTTGCGCATGGGATTGCCGTTACTCATCAGCGCCAGGTGCTGTTTGAAGTGATGCAGAGCATCCCCGGGCACCCCAGTCCGGAAGAAGTGTATACGCGGGTGCAGGAGCGGATTCCTTCCATTTCGCTCGCCACGGTGTACAAGAACATCCATCTTTTCATCGCGAGCGGGCTCTTCCGCGAAGTCAGCATGCATCACGGATCGCTGCGCGTGGAGATGAATGACCGCCCGCATCATCACATGGTCTGCACGAAGTGCAAGGCGATCTTCGACCTGGATGAGAGCGAGCTTGGCGGTTTGCCGCAGCCGCATCGGCTGCCGAACGGCTTTGTCGCCGAGCGCTACGCCGTGGACGTGCTCGGGCTTTGCGCGGCCTGCCAGGAACCCGAAGCACTGCACTCGTAGGTTTCTCTTACTCCTCGTTCGATGCCCTTTCTTTTGAGCGTTCCGGCGCGTTGCCGCGTCGATGCGAATGGGCGTAGCGTTGCGCATTTAGGATGGAGTGGCATGTTCAGCAGATGGCTTGGCGGTCGGTGGATTGCGGGATCTCTGTGCGCTTCAGCATTGCTGCTGGCGGGCTGCGGTGATTTTTTCACCAAGGACACCGGTGGCGGCGGCGGGGGCAGCGTCGGGAGCTATATCTACGTCGGCACACAGGGCGGGACCCTGGCCAGCTACGCGGTCTCCACGAAGGGAGCTTTGAGTTCGCTTTCCGGCTCGCCCTTCCAGCTTTCTACTGCTGCGATCAACGCACTCGCGGTTACACCGGGGAACGCATTTCTTTACGCAGGCGTGGCGGGCACGGGCGTGTTTGGACTGAGTATCAACGGCAGCACCGGGGTGACGACACTGCTGAACAATAATGCCGTGCTGGTGGCGGATGTTTCGCCGCTGGCGATGACGATTGATCCCAGCGGCAAATATCTGCTGGTCGCCGGGCTGGCGAACGGCACGCCTGCGGTAGGGATATATCTCATCAACACGGATGGAACATTGTCGGCGCTGACGGGCTCGCCGGTTTCCATCACATTTCCACCCGGCACCGATACCACCGCGGCGATAGTGCAGAGCATCGTGGTGGCGCCGAACAGCAGCTATGTCTTTGTTTCGCTGGGTCAGCTTGGGTTTGCGCCGCTGCCGTTTACGACCGGTGGAGCGCTTTCGCAGAACACCGTGGTTTTTCACCCGGGAAAAACCAGCAGCGGAATTTTTAACCAGGACCTGGGGCTGGCGGTGAACGCGAGCAGTACAGCTCTGTTTGTCGGGGAGACGAACGTCGGGGTGCGCGTTTTCACCATTGCGGCGAACAGCAAACTCACCGAGATCAGCGGCTCGCCATTCAAAGCGGGCACGCGACCCACTGCGCTCGCCTTCGATGGGACGGGCGACTTTCTGTATACGGCGAACACGAGCGACAACGCGATCAGCGGCTTTTCCGTGCTCGCCTCGGGCACGCTGACGCCGCTGTCGGGCTCGCCGTTCTCTTCGGTGGGTACGCAGCCGAATGGCCTGACATCGGATCAATCGAAGAAGTTCATGCTGGTGACGAATCTGGGCAGCCCGCGTGTGCAGCTCTTCTCGTTTGACGCGACAACGGCGGGCAAGCTCGATCCGGGGGCAACGGCGAATGACATCACATTGCCATCGGCGATTGCCAGTACGCGCTGACGGAACGACGCAGAGACGCGCGCTGATTTTTGTCACAATGCGGTTGCTTTTGCTGTGGGAATGATCGGAGTGCAACTCCCGTGGGATCGATGTCATCCTGCCCGGCACTCGTCAGCGTGCGCCGGCCCCTGTATATCTGGAAGAGATCGTGTTGGCAGAACTTTGGAGCAGGTGCATATTTTCTCTCGCTTCGCGCGTGGCCGTGACGTGTGCGTTCGCATTTTTGCTGGGCGCGGGACTATCGGGATGTCATCATGCGCCGTCGGGCGCTCCGAGTGTCGTCTACGTGGTTGCCAAGGAGGCGTGGCTGCGCGACCGTGTCGCCCCGGTTTCGACGAAGATTGCGCCGGTCACCAATGGCGAGAAGCTGAAGGTACTGGATCACGAGCGGCGGTTCTTCCAGGTAGAGGCACCGGACGGCAAGACGGGCTGGATCGAGGAGCACTTCGTCATTGATCAGCCGACCTACGATGAATTTCAGAAGCTGAACCGCGATCATGCCAAGGATCCGGTCGTCGCGACGGGAGTGTTGCGCGATGAACTGTACGCGCATATCGCGCCGGGCCGCGATACGGATCGTTATTTTCTGCTGCCCGACGGCGACAAGCTGCAACTGCTGGAGCGGGCGAGCGTTCGCAAGCTGACGGCAGAGGAGTCCTTTCGCGAGCAGCAGCGCAGGGCAGCGGAACAGCGGGCGGCAGCCGCGGCGGACCGGCTGTGGGAGCTGATTCAGAAGGGCAAAGGGCCTGCGCCGAAGGGGCCGATTGAGTTAGGCAAAGCGCCGTCGCCGGCTTCGGCTCCGGACAGCGCATTCGTGCCAACGCCGGTTGCGGTCGATCCGAATGCGCCGCCTCCGCAGTATGAAGACTGGTGGCTGGTGCGAGACAGTCGCGGGCACGTGGGCTGGGTACTGGCGAGGCGGCTGGATGTGGACGTGCCGGACGAGGTGGTGCGCTACGCGGAGGGGCAGAGGATCGTCGGCGCGTACCTGCTGGCGAAGATTCCCGATGATGCCTCGCCATTTCCGGATCATGAGGCGCCGGAGTACGTGATGGTGTTGAGTCCTTACCAGGACGGGCTGCCGTATGCCTACTCGCGCGTGCGATTGCTGGTGTGGAACAACCGCAAGCATCGCTATGAGGGTGGCCTGCGCATGAATGACGTGGCGGGGTACCTACCGGTGGTGGTGAAGCACGAGGTGCTCGACGCGAAGGGCGGCGCGGTGCCGACGTTCACGCTGAAGCTGGCTGCGGCCGGGGCTGTTCCGGCTCTCGATCCGGACACGGGCCGCCTGCTGCCGGTCGAGACGGTTTCCGTCAAATACCGTCTGGATGGCGAGACGGTGCGGCGCGTGGCGCTGGGAAGTGAACCGATGCCCAAGCTGGCGTCGAGTAAGGGAGCGGAGGCGGAACGACGCAAGGAGGAGCGGGTCGCGCGGCGTCGTCACGGCTGATTTTTATTGCAATAGCCGAACCTTCCCGGTTGCGATCTCGTAGATCGCGCTCACCACATCAATGCGCTTTTCATCGACCGCCTTGGCGATCACCGGGCCGGCCTGGCGGATGCGCTGGGCATTGTGGCGGACGTTTGATTCAATTGCATGATCGAGCTGATTGGCGTTTCCCTGGCGGATCGCGTCCGTCACTCCGGGCTTCACGGCATCCAGCAGCATCTGTAAATGGCCGGGGAGCGGTTTGCGGTCCTTTTCATACTGCAGGACTGCCTTGACTGCGCCACAGTTGCTATGTCCCAGCACCATAATGAGCGGAGCATTCAACACCGCCACGCCGTATTCGAGACTGGCGAGGATATCGACGTTCATGTAATTGCCGGCGACGCGGCAGATAAAGAGTTCGCCGGGATCCTGATCGAAGACGAAGTCGGGCGAAACGCGTGAATCGGCGCAGCTCAGAATCGCGGCGATTGGATATTGCGCCTGGGCGCGCGCTGCGCGGCCGGCGCTGAAGTCTTTCAGGTCGACTTGATTGCTCACGTAGCGCCCGTTGCCCGCCATCAGGCGCTTGAGCGCGTCTGACGGCGGAATGTTGTTTGGGAATGCGTGGATCGCTTTTGGCAGGGCTGTTACTGCTGCGGCGGCAAGCGCGCCTTGCAGGAGACTTCTCCGGTTGGGCTTCCACTGCGATCTTGTTTCGCTCACGTGCTCGCCTCCCGAGTGCCGCCTTGCGGCGGCACCAAGTGTAGATGGGCGTGTGCGGTGTGGGAAGAAGATTCAGGCGAGGAAGTCGCGGATGGCGGCGACGACCTGCTCCTGCTCGTCCTCGAGAAGCTGGGGGAAGATGGGCAGGGCCAGCACTTCACGGGCGGCGCGTTCGCTTTCCGGGAAGTCGCCCTCGCGGTAGCCGAGCGAAGTGAGGGCCTTCTGCTGGTGGAGGCCGAGGGGGTAGTAGATCTCCGAGCCGATGCCGCGATCGTGAAGCCAGGAACGTAGTTCAGCGCGCCGTGCAACCCGGATCACGTATTGGTGATAGACGTGGTGGGCGCGGGGATCGACCCAGGGCAGGACGATGCCGCGGTCCGGGTAAGGACCGGGATCGACGATGCCGGCGGCGTGAAAGAGCTCGTTGTAACGCGCGGCCAAGGCGCGGCGGCGCTCGTTCCAGACATCGACATGGCGCAGTTTGACGAGCAGGATGGCGGCCTGCAGGGTATCCATGCGGCTGTTCCAGCCGACCTCTTCATGGTGGTAGCGAATTTCCATTCCATGGGAGCGCAGGCTGCCCACGCGGCGGGCAATCGCGGCGCTGTTGGTGGTGACCATGCCGGCTTCACCGGCAGCGCTGAGGTTTTTGGTGGGATAGAAGCTGAAGGCCGCAGCCATGCCAAGCGCACCGGCGGGAACGCCGTCCCACAATGCCCCGAAGGCCTGGGCCGCGTCTTCGATCAGCAGGCATGCGTGACTTGCGGCGGCGGTCTTCAGGGCAGTCCAGTCGGCGCACTGGCCGTAGAGGTGCACGGGGAGAATGGCGCGCGTGGCGGGATGCTTTTTGAACGCCTGAGAGACGGAAGCGGGATGCAGATTGAAACTGCGGGGATCGATATCCGCCAGAAGGGGTGTTGCGCCGAGCCGCAGGATGGAACTGGCGGTGGCGAAGAAAGAAAACGCGGTGGTGAGGACGCGATCGCCGGGCTCGACACCGGCGGCGGCCATGGCCAGCCAGAGGGCGTCGGTTCCGGATCCGCATCCGATGGCTTCGGCAACCCGGCAGTGGCGGGCGGCAGCCTCTTCGAAGGCGCGGACCTCTGGTCCGAGGACGAAGCGCTGGCTTTTGAAAACCGCTTCGGTGGCGGCGAGGATTTCCGGGCCGATGTCGGCGTATTCGCGGGCGAAATCGAGCAAGGGGACACCGGAGCGGGAAGCGCCGGGATCCGATAAAGACTTGCCAGACGTGGTAACGTTGTGTCCCGGGTTCACCACAGAAGCGTATCGCAACCCGGGGTAGATTTTCTGCATCCGACACTCGTGTCCGACTGGAGTTCTGCCCGCGGATAGCCGTGGAATCCAGCCGGCGTGACTTTTGATGGCCATGTCACACTGCCGTGCAGCGAGAGGCAAACAGATTCACTTTGCGGACACTGCAGGGTACTTTTTGAACGAAAAACAGTCGCCGCAAAGGCATCGGAGATCGGCACCATGGACAGCAAGCCGGCACAAAACATTCAAGACACTTTTCTGAATACCGTCCGCAAGGACAAGACCCCTATCACGATTTACCTGGTCAGCGGGGTGAAGCTGACCGGCCGCATCCGTTCCTTCGACAAGTATTCCGTGCTGCTGGAGAACAACAGCCAGGAGCAGTTGATTTTCAAACATGCGATCTCGACTGTGGTCAGCAATCGCGCCGTGATGCACGAGCATCGTCTCGGCCATCCTCCGGCCGGCGTGCCTCATCCTCAGGCGACGCCGCTGCGGCAGGAGGCCGAATCCTAGAGCAAATGGCCGGTTTGTTCCGCCGGGCAGTATGAACAGAGTCTCGCAACCAGTCCGTACAAACCGGTGCGTGCTGGTATCCGTCGAATTTTCGAGCCGGCGGCGTGCGTCCTCGCGTGCCGCCGCAGCGGCTCGCGCGGCGGCTCAGCCAGCAACCATCGCGGACCTGCGCTCAGAGGGAATCAACGGCAACTCTCCGGACGGCGACTCAGCACAGGCCGACCGGATCCGCGCGCCGGCGTTTGCGGTCGGGTCCGGATTTGATTTTGAGTCGTCGCGCGAGGAGTTTCGGGAGCTTGTGGTCAGCGCGGGCGGCGATGTGGTCGTGGAACTGACGCAGCGGCGTCCGGAGGCCGACCCTGCGACCCTGATCGGCAAAGGAAAGATCGTGGAGGTTGCGGGGGCGGCGGCTTCGGCGCAGGCGGACGTCGTTCTGTTCGATCGTGATTTGTCGCCGACGCAGTTGCGAAATCTGGAGAACGAGCTTCCGGCGCGCGTGGTCGACCGCACGCAGTTGATCCTGGACATCTTTGCCCGCCATGCGCGAACGCGGGAGGGCTATCTGCAGGTGGAGCTGGCGCAACTGGAATATATGCTGCCCCGGCTGGCGGGACGAGGCGCGGCGATGTCACAACTGGGCGGCGGCATCGGAACCCGCGGTCCCGGCGAGACCAAGCTGGAGACGGACCGCCGCAGGATCCAGCGGAGACTGGTGCAGTTGCGCAGCGATCTGGATGCAGTCCGCCGGGTTCGCGGGCAGCAGAGGCAGCGGCGGGAGGCGGTCCCGGTGCCTACGATTGCTCTGGTGGGCTACACCAACGCAGGCAAGAGCACGCTGTTTAATCGGCTGACGAATGCGGATGTTCTGGAATCGGCGCGCATGTTTGCGACCCTCGATCCCAAGTTGAAGGCGCTGACGCTGCCGTCTCGGCGGAAGATCCTGCTGTCGGACACTGTGGGGTTCATTCGCG
This sequence comes from Acidobacteriaceae bacterium, assembly GCA_036376445.1. Classification (GTDB taxonomy): domain Bacteria; phylum Acidobacteriota; class Terriglobia; order Terriglobales; family Acidobacteriaceae; genus KBS-83. The sequence goes on along the minus strand of DASVAI010000190.1, from coordinate 13,184 downwards.
ATCTGCCACATACGCTGGTGACTTCGTTTCGCGCGACGCTCGAGGAAGTGCAGAAGGCCGAGGTGCTGATTCACGTGGAGGACGCTTCGAGCCCGATGCGCGATGAGCGGCGGCGCGAGGTGGATCGGGTGCTGGCGGAACTGGACGTGCGGGAGACGAAGCAGATCCAGGTGCTTAACAAGAGCGACCTGCTTACAGAAGAAGAACGGGCGGGGCTGGCGGGGCGTTCCGATGTTGTGCTGCTTTCGGCGAAGACGGGCGAGGGCATCGAAGAGCTATTGACGCGGATGGACGGTGCGCTTTCTGCGGACCCGCTGGAGACGCGGGCAATGACAGTGCCGCAGAGCGAAGGCGGCGTGCTGGCGGCGCTGGGAGCGGGCGCAAGGATCTCTGAGCAGCAATTTGCAGGCAGCGACGTGATGCTAGTGGTGGAAGGGCCGGCTTCGCTGCTGGGGCGCTATCGACGGTTCTGGACTGAGGATGGTGCTGGCCGCACGGGCGGACGCGCCTGCGGCGCATGATGTGGGGTTCGCTCCGATGTCGTTCACGTCTGGCGATGTGGGTGAGCTCGCTCGGAATTTGGCTGAGCGGCGGTATGGCACGATAGATACAGCAGGTCCTTCGCTCCCCCTTCGGCTACGCTCTGGCTGACGAGGCTTTGGCAGTCAGCTTAGGTCAGGATGATGGGGCTGTGGACGTTAAGTGCTGACTGCAGGGGAAGGGAAGCGGTGGAACGTCCCTTCGACCCTGCGTCCAGCAGACCCGGAGTGGGTCGAGATACAGACCAGTCTATTCCTGTTTTGGCCCTGGTCAACAAGAAGCTGAAGATATTCGTTAGTTAGTCAAAATCATTATCCGAGGGCGATTTGGGCGGTTTGACACCCCAAAATCCGCTCTGTTAGAACGATAGTTTCCAGACTTATTTGCCGCCATCTTCCATCCTGATGGATGGCACCCTTGGGGACTGCATTGGACCTCATCCTTCATCAACTGGCCGACCTCTTCCTGCGTTCGATCCCTACGGCTGTGCTGTTTTTGCTATTGCTGGGCGCGTATCGGGTGCTGGTGTACACACCGCTCCTGAAGGTGCTGGCCGAGCGGGGCGAGCGCACGGTGGGCGCCATGGCGCGTGCCGAGGCGGCGATCCGCGCGGCAGAGGCGAGATCTCAGGAGTATGAGGCCAAGCTGCGGACCGCGCGGGCGGAGATATTCCGTGCGCGCGAGCAGCGTCTGCAGGCCCTGCAGCGCGACCGGGATCGCGCGCTGGAGGAAGCCCGTCAGTTGGCGCATCAGCGAGTACAAGTGGCCCGGGAGAGGCTGGAAGATGAGGCTACGGACGCGCGGAGATCGCTGGAAAGCAGAGCGGACAGCCTGGCCGCCGAGATTCTGCGGGCTGTCGTGCCTTCCGCAGCGGCCGTCGGAGCCGTTTCCGGGCATACGACAGGGAGTGCGTACTGATGCGAGCTTTGTCTTCCATGCGGCCATGGGCCGCGGCGTTTCTGCTCGCCATCGCGCTGACGCCGGCTTTTGCCCAGGGGCCTGCTCCCGCCACACCGCAACCATCGGGTCAGGCTCCGGCGGCGGATCAGAATAAGCAGGGCGTTTTCATTGACAGCCAGACCGCGAGCTCGCAGAACCTAGCCAAGGCGGAGCAGGAGGACGAAGAGTACGTCTTCAAGCACTCGGCCTCGGTGCGGGCGTTTGCGCGGATTTTTCATCTTTCGCCCGATGCCGCGTCGCTTTCGTTCTGGGCGCTGAACGCGGTCATTCTGTTTGTGTTTGTTGGGTATTTTCTGGCGACGGGGTTGCCGAAGGCTTTCCGCAGCCGGCGCCAGAAGCTCGACCGCGAGATCGTCGAGGCGCAATCCGCTACGCAGAAGGCGGAGGAGAGGCTGCGCGCCGTGGAGGAGCGGCTGAGCCGCCTGGACTCGGAGATTGCCGCGGTACGCGAGCAGTCGGAGCGGGACAGCGCACAGGACGAAGTGCGCATTCGCCACGCGATGGAAGAGGAGCGGCAGAAGATTGTGAACGCGGCCGAGCAGGAGATTTCCGCCGCAGGCGCGGCAGCGGAGCGCCGGCTGCGCAAGTATGCCGCCGAACTTGCGGTGGACCGCGCGACCTCGCGGCTGCGGCTGACCGAAGGCGATGATCGGACGCTGATCCAGGAATTTGCCACGAGCCTGGGCTCAAACGGCAGACAGGGGGGCCGGAACTGATGGCGGATTTTGCGGCCCGCTATGCGCGCGCCTTTGCGGATGTGGTGCTGAGCGCCCGGATGCCTGCCGGCCAGGTGAATGGCCAGCTCTCCGATTTTCTGGCAACGCTGCGCGAGAGTACCGATCTGCGGCAGGCACTGTTCAATCCTGCGCTTGCTGTGGATGTGCGGGTGAAGGTGATCGATGCGCTGGCTCCTCGGCTTCACCTGTCACGCGAGGTGCGGAATTTTCTGGCGGTGCTGCTGCGGCATGACAGGATGAGCGCGATCGAGGAGATTGTGGCCGAGTTCCGGGCGGAGTTGGACCGGCGGCAGGGCATCTCAGAGATTGAAGTGGTTTCGGCCAGGCGGCTCGATCCGGATGAGCGGCGGCAGATGGAGCAGCAGGCCGCGCGGCTGGCGGGCATGCAGGTACGCGCCCGGTTTCGAGAGGATAATAGCCTCATCGGCGGCGCAGTGGTCCGGATCGGCAGCACCGTCTATGACGGATCGGTGCGCGGACGCCTGGAACGCATGAAGCAGGAACTGATTGCCGGCTAGCGACAAGACGCAGCCCGGCACAATACAGAAGCGAATTTCCGAGACAGACAGAGAGACGAAGGAAGCATGGCCCAGATCAAGGCGGACGAAATCACGCAACTGCTGCGCGAGCAGATACAGAACTACGACTCCGAGATGCACGTGGACGAGGTGGGCACCATTATCTCGCTGGGCGACGGCATTGCGCGTATTCACGGGCTGGACAAGGTGATGGCGGGCGAGCTGATCGAGTTTCCGCACGGCGTGGCCGGGCTGGCCATGAACCTGGACGAAACCGAAGTGGGCTCCGTGCTGCTGGGCGACTATACGGAGTTGCGCGAAGGCGATCAGGTGAAGCGCTCCGGGAAGATCATGAGTGTGGGCGTGGGCCAGTCCCTGGTGGGCCGCGTGGTGAATGCGCTCGGCCATCCGATCGACGACAAGGGCCCGCTTGAAAACACCGAATCGTATCCGGTGGAGCGGTTAGCTCCGGGTGTGGTGGACCGGCAGCCGGTGCGGGAGCCGATGGCTACCGGACTGAAGGCCATCGACAGCATGATTCCGATCGGCCGCGGGCAGCGCGAGCTGATCATCGGCGACCGCCAGACCGGCAAGACCGCTGTGGCGCTCGACACCATCATCAACAACGCAAAGAACAACCTGGTCTGCGTGTATTGCGCGATCGGGCAGAAGCGCTCCTCGGTGGCGCAGGTGGTGAAGACGCTCGAAGAGTATGGCGCGATGGACTACACGGTTGTCGTGGCCGCGACGGCATCCGAGCCCGCGCCCATGCAATACCTGGCGCCTTATTCGGCGACGGCGATCGGCGAATACTTCCGCGACAACGGCAAACACGCGCTGGTGATCTACGACGATCTTTCGAAGCACGCGACGGCATACCGCGAGATTTCGCTGCTGCTGCGGCGTCCGCCGGGGCGCGAGGCGTATCCGGGTGATGTGTTCTACCTGCACTCGCGACTGCTCGAGCGCTCGTCCAAACTGAGCGATGCGAAGGGCGGGGGATCACTGACCGCGCTGCCGATCATCGAAACGCAGGCAGGCGACGTCTCGGCTTACATTCCGACGAACGTGATCTCGATCACCGACGGGCAGATCTATCTGGAGACAGACCTGTTCAACTCCGGCGTGCGGCCGGCGGTGAACGTGGGTCTCTCGGTGAGCCGCGTGGGCGGCGCGGCGCAGATCAAGGCGATGCGTCAGGTGGCCGGAACGCTGAAGCTGGATCTGGCGCAGTATCGCGAGCTGGCGGCGTTTGCGCAGTTTGGTTCGGACCTGGACAAGGTCACGCAGAATCAGCTCAACCGCGGAGTGCGGCTGACCGAGCTTTTGAAGCAACCGCAGTTCTCGCCGCTGCCGACAGAGAAGCAGGTGATGATCATCTTCGCGGGCACCAACGGCTATCTGGACGATCTGAAGGTGGAAGATATCCGCGCCTTTGAAGTCGGGCTCTATAAGTATCTCGATTCCGGCCAGTCGCAACTGCTGAAGGACATTATCGAGAAAAAGACACTGGACGATGACCTGAAGAACCGCATCAAGGCGGCGCTGAAGGAGTACAAGGAGAACTTCCTGGCAGAGCACCACGAGGCAAAGCTGAAGGAGTCTTCCGTAAAGGCGTTGAGCGAAGAAGACAAGAAGAAGGCGGCAGCGGACCAGCAGCAGAAGGAAGTGGCGGCGAAGGCCTAAGAACGAATGGCAAACGTCCTCGATCTCAAGCGGCGCATCCGCAGCGTGAAGAACACGCGGCAGATTACCAAGGCCATGAAGATGGTCTCGGCGGCCAAGCTGCGCCGGGCGCAGGAGCGCGCGGTCGCGGCGCGGCCGTATGCGCAGATGATGGCGAGCGTGATCCGCTCGCTGATGCGGCGCATCGACGTCTATAACCCGGAGACGGGCGAGGTGCGGCATCCGCTGCTGATGCCGCGCGAAGAGAAGAACGTTCTGCTGATTGTCGTCTCGGGCGACAAGGGGTTTGCGGGCGCCTTCAACTCGAACATCATCAAGGCCGCCTTTCGTTTTATCGCCACGCAGAATGGCGAGAATGGGCGCAACGTGGATGTGGAGACGATCGGGCGCAAGGCGCGCGATCTCTTCCGCCGCCGTTATCCCGCCGCGGAGATCACGAACAATCCAGCAGAGGGCCAGCAGCATGCTGCCGAGGAGATGGAGGGCATTCCTCTGGAGCTGGAAGAGAAGCCGCTGGTGCGGCATCGCGGTGAGAGGCGCGCTGCCATCGAAGTGACCGGCGACCATCCGGGCATGCTTGAGAAGCTGCGCTTTGAAGCGGTTGCGGAGATCGGGCAGGACATTGTGGACCGCTATGTGAGCGGGGAGATCGACGCGGCTTATGTCGTGTTCAATGAATTTCGCTCGGTGATTTCACAGCGGGTGGTGGTGGAGCGGCTGGTGCCGCTGGCAGAGCCGGGAGAGCACGAGATCGCGCAGGCCGAGGAACCGACAATGGAAGAGCGCGAGCGGGCAGGCGAGGCTGCACGCACTGCCGGCGTGAGCCTGGAGGAGCCGGACACGCACGAGGCGGACGAGGAAGCACAGAAGTTCGGCACCGCGGATGTGGACTACATCTACGAGCAGCGGCCGGAAGAGATGCTGCGCAGCCTGCTGCCGCGCTTCCTGGCGACGCAGCTCTATCGCGGCATGCTGGAGTCGGTCGCATCCGAGCACGCGGCTCGGATGACGGCGATGGATTCGGCCTCCAATAATGCCTCGGACATGATTGACTCGCTCACGCTGACGATGAACCGCGTGCGCCAGGCGGCCATCACCAAAGAGATTATCGAGATTGTGAGCGGCGCGGCCGCTCTCTAGAGACGAACAGAACGCATCGCATGACGATGCGACAGAACAGGATTGATATGGCACAGACCAGCATTCATAACGACGCCGTGGTCGGCATGGGCGAGGGGCAGGACGAAGGCGCACAATACCAGGGCGCGACGATCCAGCCGGGCAAGGAGAATCTGGGCAAGGTCGTCCAGATCTCCGGCCCTGCCGTGGACGTGCAGTTTGACGAGAAGACGATGCCGGCAATCTACCAGGCGCTTCGCGTGGCGAGCGACGGCTTCGATGTGCCTTCGCCGATCAACGTGATCATCGAAGTGCAGCAGCATATCGGCGAAGGCCGCGTGCGCTGCGTCGCGATGGAGTCGACCGAGGGAATGGTGCGCGGCATGAAGGTGATCGACCTGGGTGGTCCTATCACAGTGCCGGTGGGCACGCCCACGCTCGGGCGTGTGCTGAACGTGATTGGCGTGCCGGTGGACGAGCTTGGTCCGGTGCATGCGAAGGAGCGGCGGCCGATCCATCGCCAGGCGCCTTCGTTCGAAGAGCAGTCCACGTCGGAAGAGATGTTCGAGACGGGCGTGAAGGTCATCGACCTGATTCAGCCCTTCCTGAAGGGCGGCAAAATCGGTCTATTCGGCGGCGCGGGCGTGGGCAAGACGGTGGTGATCCAGGAGCTGATCAACAACGTGGCCTCGAAGCACGGCGGCGTCTCGGTGTTTGCCGGAGTGGGCGAGCGCACACGCGAGGGCACGGACCTGCTGCTCGAGTTCCAGGAGTCCGGCGTGATCGACACGAAGGACCGCGAGAAGTCGAAGGCGGCGCTGGTGTATGGACAGATGACGGAGCCGCCGGGCGCAAGACTGCGCGTGGCGCTGACCGGGCTGACCCTGGCGGAATACTTCCGCGACGAGCAGGGCGCCGACACGCTGCTGTTCATCGACAACATTTTCCGATTTACCCAGGCAGGCTCGGAAGTTTCGACGCTGCTGGGCCGCATGCCATCAGCGGTGGGCTATCAGCCGAACCTGGCGACAGAGATGGGCGAGCTGCAGGAGCGCATCACGTCGACGAAGCATGGCTCGGTGACATCGGTGCAGGCGGTGTATGTGCCGGCCGACGACCTTACCGATCCGGCGCCGGCAACGACTTTCGCTCACCTGGATGCGACGACAGTGCTGTCGCGGCCGCTCTCCGAGCTGGGCATCTACCCGGCGGTCGATCCGCTGGCGTCGACGTCGCGTATTCTGACGCCTCGCGTTGTGGGGCAGGAGCATTACGACGTGGCGCAGGGTGTAAAGCGCATCCTGCAGCGCTACAAGGACCTGCAGGACATCATCGCGATTTTGGGCATCGATGAGCTTTCCGAAGAGGACAAGCTGACGGTGCAGCGGGCGCGCAAGGTGCAGCGCTTCCTATCGCAGCCGTTCCACGTGGCGGAGATCTTCACCGGCTCGCCGGGCAAGTACGTGAAGGTGGCGGACACGATCCGCTCATTCAAGGAGATCATCGAGGGCAAGCACGACAACATTCCGGAGCAGGCCTTCTATATGAAGGGCGCGATTGAAGACGTGCTGGAGGCAGCGGAGAAGCTGCAGCAGGGAGCGAACGCCTAACCATGGCTGATCAGGCACAAGCCGGCAAGCTACAGGTGCGGCTGGTGACACCGGACCGGGAGCTGATGAATACCTCCGCGGATGCGGTGGAGCTTCCGGGGCGCTCGGGTTATCTGGAGGTGCTCTACGGCGCTGCGCCGCTGCTGACGGAGCTTGGCACCGGGCTGGTGACGATTCACGGCGGCGGCAATGGCGACGGACGCTATTGCGTAGCCTGGGGATTTGCAGAAGTGCTGCCGAACCGGGTCACCATCCTGGCGGAGAGCGCCGAGAAGCCGGAGGAGATTGACGCTTCGCAGGCGCAGCGCGAGTACGAACGCGGCCAGAAGATGTGGGACCAGGCGGGCGAGAATCCGGAGCAGTACGAGCGCGCCAATGAACTGATGCACCATGCACAGACGCGCATGGATGCGAAGGGCGCGCGCTGAAGTAAGAAAACGAGATATGTAGTCGCAAAAAGGCCGGCGTTGAACGTAGGCCTTTTTCTTCGTTTACTCGCGAAAATTCAACTTCGCTTTCGACAGGCGGATGATTGTCTTCAAGTATTTCTTCCGATCTATTGCGTCGCAATCATGTTTACCTATTTATAACTGCAGGGGATAACTCTCGTTGCGAGGAAAGTTCATCCACAGCTTTTGTAAGTCCGCCCCTTGATTCTTTGCGATCCGGGAGCTTACAAATTGGCGTTCATTGCGCCAGGGTTGGGCCGTGAACGCCGCGAAATTTCGCAACTCGACAAGGAGTTTATCCCGCATGAAGTCACTTCTCAGGTTGTCTGCGATCGCTGCTATCGCCACATCCATTCCTCTCGCGTCTCTGGCGCAGGCATCCGGCGAAGCCGCGGCTGCGCAAAAACCCAAAGGAAAATACACGGTCATGCCGCCGCGCCTCTACTCGGAGCAGGCGATGGCGCGAACATCGTCGCTGTCCCTGCAAACCTGGAATGGTTCGTTCAGTTATGGCGGGAGCACCTATACCTACAACATGGTGGGGGCGGCGCCTTCCAGCAATACGTCGGCATCGGTTCCCGTGTATATCATCCCGGTCAAGATTGTGGTGGGCCGCAGAAACAGGCAATCGACTTTCGATCCCGCGCACGTGCTGAGCAATGGAAAGAGCGTGACGCAGAACACGGTGGATTCACCGCTGTTTACGTCGAGTGTCGACTACAAGCTGGGCTCAGTCGACGTTGGCTCGACGCAGTACATAGACGCCTACCAGCGCGCAAACTTCTGGGGGACGGTGAGCAGTCATACCAGCTCGCATCTGCTGCTTGGCGGTCCTACTGTGGTTGCAGAGCAGACCCTGACGGTTCCAACCAACTATGGAAAGACCGGCTCGCCCTTTGGCTTTACGGCGGGTCTGGTAGATATCAACTGGTTCGACGCACAACTGCCAAACATTATGGCCGCGGAAGGGATTCAGCCGAACGCATTTGCCATTTTTCTGACCTATGACGTGTACCTGACGCAGGGCGGAAGCTGCTGCATTGGCGGCTATCACTCCGCGGAGGGCAGCGCATCGAATCCGCAGTCGTATGCCGAGGCGACATATGTAGACCGCTCCGGCGTATTTTCGCAGGATGTCTCGGCGCTGTCGCACGAGATCGGCGAGTGGGCGGACGATCCGCTGGTAGCGAATCCCAACGGCAACCAGACTCCGTGCGGCATCCTGGAGAATGGGGACCCACTGGAAAATACAGCGAACTATGGCGATTATGCCTACACCCAGAACGGATACACCTATCACCTGCAGGATTTGGTGATGTTGCCGTATTTCGGAGCGCCGGCGAGCACCTCGGCGAATGGGTGGTTCAGCTTTCATAATGCTTCGCTCTCGGTCTGCTCGAACGGATCGTAGATTCTTGTATAGATTCTTCAATCGTGTGCTTCTCATAAGCCCGCCACTTGCCTGGCGGGCTTTCTGTTTCGACGCACGTGATATTGTTCCTTGCATTGCCTGCTTTCCTTTTCGGAGACACAATTAATGGGATTTCGACCACTCGGCATGATGGCGTTGGCGCTTGTCGTGGCGCATACAGCCTGGGCTCAGGAGAAGACTGGGTCATCAGAAGAGAACTACGTCAAAGCGCACTACACAAAATACGAGTACCGCGTTCCGATGCGGGATGGGGTGAGGCTGTTCACGTCGGTGTATGTCCCCAAGGACCATTCGCATTCCTGGCCGGTGCTGATGGACCGCACGCCGTACTCGGTGGCGCCTTATGGCGAGGACCAGTACAAGAAGGCGCTGGGGCCGTCGGAGGAGTTCGAGAAGGCGGGATATATCTTTGTCTACCAGGATGTGCGCGGGCGGTATATGTCCGAGGGCAAGTTCGTGGAGATGACGCCACACATCGACGAAAAGAAGTCAAAGACGGATGTGGACGACAGCTCGGACATGAGCGATACGGTGGACTGGCTGCTGGCGCACGTGCCGAACAATAACGGCAAGGTGGGCATCTGGGGGATCTCGTATCCGGGGTTTTACACCTCGTCGAGCATTATCGATTCCAATCCTGCGATCAAGGCAGCGAGCCCGCAGGCTCCGATGACGAATCTCTTCGAGGGCGACGACGCTTACCATGGTGGCGCGTTTATGCTCTCGGCTAACTTCGGTTTTTATACCTTCTTCAAGCCGTTCGATCAGCCTACGACTCCGGAACAGATGCCGAAGGATCGCTTCGATTTTGGCACTCCGAACAGCTACGAGTTTTACCTGAATGCGACTCCGACGTCGCTGCTGGACACGCGCGATCTGAAAGGTTCAAACCCGCTGTTTGCCGATCAGCTTTATCACACCACCTTCGACAATTACTGGAAGGTGCGCGATCTGGAGCCGCACATGCGCAATGTGCACTGCGCGGTGATGGTGGTGGGCGGCTGGTATGACGCGGAGGATCTGAGCGGGCCCTGGCGGACATGGCGCTCGATCGGGAAGTTGAATCCGGGCACGCCGGACACGATTGTGGAAGGCCCCTGGGTGCATGGCGGCTGGGCTCGCGGAGAGGGCGATCGGCTGGGCGACATCCCGTTCAACGCGAAGACAAGCGAGTTCTTTCGCAAGGAAATCCAGTTTCCCTTCTTCGAGTATTACCTGAAGGGGAAAGGCGAGGCTCCGCCCGAGGCCTATATGTTCGAAACGGGCACGAACGTGTGGCGCAAGTACCCGAGCTGGCCACCGCCGGGCGTGCAGGCGAAGATGCTGTACTTTCACGCGAACGGCAAGCTGTCGTTCGATGCGCCCGCGGGCAACGAAGGGAAGGGCTACGACGAATACGTGAGCGACCCGATGCATCCGGTGCCGTTCGTTCCGTATGTGACCGATACGGTGCCGCAGCGCTACATGGTGGAGGACCAGCGTTTTGCCGCGACGCGGCCGGATGTGCTGGTCTATGAAACCGATCCGCTGACGGAGGATGTGACGATAGCCGGGCCGATTTCGCCGAAGCTGAAGATCGCTTCCAGCGGCACGGACTCGGACTTCGATGTGAAGCTCATCGATGTGTACCCGAATGACTATCCGGACCCGGAAGGGACGAGCAAGGGCAACAAGCGGATTCTGGGCGAGGTGCCGCTGCATATGGGGGGATACCAGGAGATGCTGCGAGGCGAGCCGATGCGCGCGAAGTTCCGCAACAGCTGGGAGAAGCCGGAGCCGCTGACGCCGGGGAAAGTCACGGATCTCGAGTTCCAGATGCCGGACCTGCATCATACGTTCCGGAGCGGGCACCGCATCATGGTGCAGGTGCAAAGCTCGTGGTTTCCGCTGACCGATCGCAATCCGCAGACATTTACCGATATTCCGCACGCGAAGCGGGAGGACTTTAAGAAGGCGACCGAGCAGGTGTACCACTCGGCGGCCAAGCCGAGCGGGGTGGAAGTGATGGTGCTGGCCCAGCCATGACCCGGAACCGGGCAGAAGCACTTTCTTCGGCAGGAATGCAGAGAACCACGTAGCATAGAAGCTTCGCTCAGGACGGACCCCGGTTACGAACCATGCAGATTCGGACAGATGAGCAGGCTACGGTTACAGTAACCCGCGCAGCGGGGCTGACCGCGGCCGGAGTGAGCGATCGCGGGCGCGTGCGGCGTGCGAATGAAGACTTCTTCGTCATGCACGCCGAGGCGGGCGCATTTCTTGTCTGCGACGGCATGGGTGGCGCTGCTGCTGGAGAGACAGCGAGCCATTTGGCTGCCGAAACGGCCGTCGCGGCTCTGGCGAGCGCGAAACGGAGTCCTGAGGTGGTTCGGCATGCTGTGGAGCAGGCGAACAGCGCGGTGTACGCGCGTGCGCGGCAGGATCGACGCCTGGAAGGCATGGGAACGACGCTGGTGGCGCTCGTTATGGATGCCGAAAAGGCGTGGATCGGTCATGTTGGCGACAGCCGGTGTTATCGCTGGCGCAAGAACACGCTGGAGCGGCTGACTCAGGACCATTCGCTGGTGGAAGAGCAGATCCGTATCGGCCGCATGACGCGGGAGCAGGCCCGGCGCTCGCCCATGCAGAACGTGATTACGCGCGCCGTGGGAACGCGGCCGGACGTTCAGGTGGATGTGCAGGAATTAGAGATTGAACGCGACGATGTGTTCTTGATCGTCTCGGATGGCCTGACTCGCGAACTGAACGATGCGGCGATTGGCGGCGTTCTGAAAAATGCGGCAGGCGATGTGGAGAAGGCCTGCACGGCGCTGCTGGCGGCAGCAAATGCTGCCGGCGGGCGTGACAACATCACTTGCGTGCTGGTGCGCGCCGGCTCCTGAGCCTCACTTCGCGTCAGGGCCGCCGTTCGTAGGTGTCTGCAGCGTCTGATTCTGCGCGATACAGCCTGTATAGCGATCCAGAAATCGTGTGCGCAGATCGCGATATTGTTCGATGGTCTGAAAGTGCCGCGTCAGCGGCTCCTGATTCAACAGATAGACGCTGGTTGCGATGTGATGGGGATTGTCGATCAGGATATAGAAGCCGAGTGTCCCGCTTTTGAGCTCGGTTCGATCCAGACCATGCACCTCAATGCCATGCATCGCGCGCGGCAGGCTGGTGCTCGGCCTGGTGTTGAAGTCGGCGCGCAGCATTGCCTGGATCTCATCCAGCAGGTTCTCCTTATCTGCGTCCCACGAGGATGATGGGAGAAGTTCCGGCTTAACGTTGGCGAAGAAGTCACCGCCGAGTCCATAGGCAAACATGATGCGGCGGCCGGCAAGCATCTGAATCGTTTTCGGACCGTGCGTGGTGTGGATGGTACGCTCCTGCACGCCGGGCGGGAGGGAATCGATTTTCACGATCTGGAGACCGTCCTCGAAGGCGCAGGATTCGTAATCGCGCAGGGCGACGGATTCTCCGGTCGATGCGCTTTGCCCGCTTGGGGAAACAGTCTGCGCGGACGCTGCAGCGGTCGAGCACAGCAGAACAATGGCAAGAGGGAAGAGACGCATGGCCAGCATGGGGCAGTATACCGGGCGGAGCGGCGCGCGAGCGGGTGCAAGCGAGTCATTTAGAATCGGCGTGTGGAGCTCACCTTTCAGGAACTCCTTTTCAAGCTGCAGACCTTCTGGGCAGCACGAGGCTGCGTGCTGCAGCAGCCCTACGATGTAGAGGTCGGGGCGGGCACGATGTCGCCGGAGACGTTTCTTCGTGTGCTGGGTCCGCGCCCCTTTCAGGTGGCGTACGCGCAACCGTCGCGACGGCCCGCGGATGGGCGGTATGGGGAGAATCCGAACCGGCTCTATAAGCACACGCAATTTCAGGTAGTTCTGAAACCGTCGCCGGAGCGCGTGCAGGAGATCTATCTGGAATCGCTCGCGGCGATGGGCATCGATCTGCGCGAGCATGACCTCAAGTTTGAAGAGGACAACTGGGAGTGGCCGGCGGGTGGCGCCTGGGGCGTGGGCTGGCAGGTGATGCTGGATGGGCTGGAGATCACGCAGTTCACGTACTTTCAGCAGTGCGGCGGGCAGGAGCTGGATCCGATCTGCGCCGAGCTGACGTATGGGCTGGAGCGCATTGCGGCCTTT